>CAWVSO010000027.1:0-9115 GCA_963932585.1 uncultured euryarchaeote | reverse complement strand
GAGACGAGCTTTCATAGAGTTAGATGAAAAAAAAGAATTTTTGAATGACATCGAAAACCAAATCAGAAAAAATAAACTCCATAAGTCAAATCTCATCATCGAACTAACTAAAAATAAAAACCAACTTCTAAAAATTCAAAAATCCATTGAAGATATTGGTTCAGAGTTCGAAGGGTCTCAACTAGACTTAATAACTTTTCGAAAATCTCTGACCTCTGTCCAAGAAGAGCGACATTCAAACCAACTTAATCAAGATCGTCTAATCGACGATGCTAGACGTAGGTCAAATGAAATAGATATAGTTTCTAAAGATATGGAACAAGTATTTTTGAGATCATCTGAGTTCAAAATCCTAATTGATAATTTAAGTTCTGAGCTTAAATCAACTCAAAAAGAGGAATCTGAAAACACCAATAGTCTAAAATTATTCCAACAAGAACGAATTGAAATTTTTAACCAAATAGAATCAATTAAATACAATTTAAACAAAACAAAGCTGTCCTATTCCAATCTTGAAAACAAAACGAACAAGAAAGGAGTTCTATCCTTTAACCGAGCAGTTTTATCTATTCTTGGAAGTGACATAGGCGGTATTCATGGAACGGTGTCTCAGTTGGGAAGGGTGGCTGAAAAATACACCATGGCATGCGAAATTGCTGCTGGTAGTCGGCTTTCACACATTGTAGTTGAAAATGATCAAGTTGGTCAAAAGTGTATCGAATATCTGACCCAAAATAACATAGGGCGTGCTACCTTTTTGCCCCTTAATAAGATTAAAAAACACAAAAATAAAGACCTACCAAACGCACCTGGACTCATAGATTTCGCAGTAAATTTAATAGAATTCGAATCAAAACATGAAATTATTTTTAATCATATTTTTGGATCCACGATAATATTCGATAATCTGCAAAATGCACGCAGTTTCCCCGGCAGAAATAGACTTGTAACTTTATCTGGAGATCTGATCGAATCTTCTGGGGCCATGACAGGAGGGCCTTTGCACAAACTAAGGTACAATTTTGTCACCGGAGAACAAAAAAATCTACAAACTATAGCAAGTAAAATAATAAACTTAGAGTCAGAACAATCCATTTTAACAGAAACCCTCATGTCGATAGATTCTTCTATAAATTCCTCTCGAGAAACTCATGCAGATTTGCTGGACCATATTCGCAGAATAGAATATCACTTGGCCCAATCAAATACTGACTATCAAGAACTTTCTAATAGATCAATATCTCTAAATGATCAGCTTATTGGATTAAAAAAAGACAGAACCACTGTCGAAAAACAAATGAAAACGGAAGAAGAAAAAATATTCGAACTAGATAAATATTTACTGTCTCTCGAATCTGAAATAAGTCAACTCGAATCGAATCTATCCCAATCTAATTTGCCGAATCTATTGACTGAAAATGAAAAAATATCTGCGATAATTGCCACCACAGAACAACAATTAGACTCTTCGGAATCTGTCATCTCTGAATCTAATCTTGAGTACAAATATCTGCAAAGTTCAATCACAGATTTAAACATGAGGATAGAAACGTCAAAAAACCGATCAGGGGATATGTCTGAACGGGTCAAATCTCTCGAAAGTAAAATCCAGGAAATAGTAAAAATTTCATCCTCCAAAGAACTATCATTTGACCAATTAGAATCCAAACTAGTAGAATTAAAAAATAATAGAACTTTTGTTCGTGGAAATCTAGTAACTTCCCGGGACAAAAAAGATTTAAAATCAGCTGAATTAATCTCTTTAAAATCTCATCTAGATGGCCTTGTAGCAACTTCAAAATTCATTTCAGAAGAACTCGAGATATTAAAACCCGCCATAGAACTTCCTCTCAATGAAACAATTCCAAGCCTATCAACTCTATTGTCTAATATAGAAAAAATAGATGTAAAAATGATTCAACTTGAACCCGTAAATATGCTTGCAGTAACGGAGTATGATTCAGTTGAAATCTCTTTAAACCTTCTCACCGAAAAATTAACTACGCTCTCAAGTGAATCTGCAGCAATACATGAACGAATTGATAGTTATGAAGATGCAAAAAGAGAGGCATTTATAGAATCATTCAATGGCATAAATGAACAATTTAAAAAAATATTCGAAAAACTTTCTGCTGGTACGGGGGAGCTTCACATAGAAGACGAAAATGATCCATTCTCCGGTGGACTTACCATGATAGCTAAACCCAGAGATAAGCCCCTTCAAAAACTAGCTGCAATGTCTGGAGGTGAGAAATCTCTCACAGCGCTTTCTTTTATTTTCGCCATTCAAAGATATCATCCTGCACCATTTTATGCTTTAGACGAAATAGATGCATTTCTAGATGCTTCTAATGCAGAATTAGTTGGGGAGTTATTGGATGAACTAGCATACGGTACTCAATTCATAGTCGTTTCTCATAGATCAGCTTTGTTGGAGCGTTCAGACCGTGCAATAGGGGTAGTAATGCAAGAAAATAACATTTCTGCAGTAACTGGAATATCACTTACATCTGGAGATAAAAATTCCAAATGAATTTTTCCACCCCTCCATCCAAACAAAACAAAACAAAAAATTTCACCTTTGAATATGATCCTCTTAACGAACCAATTGGAATATTAGTCCAACTAGCAAAAGATGGTGAAATAGATCCCTGGGATATAGACATAGTGCATGTTACTGATAGGTTTTTAGCAAAATTGGACCGCTCCGATATACGAACTTCTTCAAGAGCTCTTCTATATGCTAGTGTTCTCTTGAGGCTCAAATCTGATGTTATTTTTCCACCAGACCCATCTCCAAATGAAGATATTGATTCAAACGAATTTTTTATCGATTCCAATGAAGATCAACTTTTAGCATTTGAAAACGAACTCAATAGAAGATTATCTAGAAAAAGAGCTAGGGGGTCTCCAAAAACCCTAGAGGGTTTAATCAACGAACTTAGGTCTGCAGAACAAATTTCCAATTGGAAACAAACCCGTCAATACGACACATCAGATTCTCCGCATGGATTTTTAAGAGGGATCCAACGGCTTGATTATCATGATGGCGATCAGTTTAGACTCGACGATGAACCCACCGAACAAGATGTTATTGGAACTGCTCACATAGAACAAATGGAAGATTTAATAGATCAATTATCTGCTATTATAGATACTCATTATTCTGACAATATACTTGAAGTATTTTTCGACGACATAGTCCCTCCTGGGGCACCTAAAATTCCATTTTTCTTGGCAATATTATTTATGGCTCATCGGGGGGAAATACATTTGTCTCAAGACGAACTTTTCGGCGATCTGAAGCTCACAAATGTTCCCAATTAAATTCAAAAAATGACTAAATTTAACTACAATAAAATTAATACACAACCATAGATTCTATTCTTACATCTGAAATTTTTTCTATATTGGATCTTCCTTTGAGTTCACTCAATTCTACCATAAACCCAAAACCTGAAACCATATCTTCAGGTATTAACTTATACGCTGCAATCGCAGTTCCTCCTGTGGCCAACAAATCATCTATTATCAACACATTTTCAATTCCATCAAATGCATCTTTATGAACTTGAATTTCAGTTTCTCCATATTCCAACTTAACATGCTGCGAATAAAATTCTCTAGGTAATTTATTTGGTTTTCTAAGCAAAATAAAACCTGCATTCAACTTGTATGCTATTGGACCGCCAATTACAAAACCTCTAGATTCAATCGATGCCACTGCATCAATTTCTAACCCCTGCCACCTTTCTGTCATCTTATCAATTAAAATGTGAAATAATTTTTTATTTTTCCATACGGGAGTTAAATCTTTGAATTCAATTCCTGGTATTGGATAATCTTCAACTTTAATAATTGCTTCTTTAATCTCTCTCATTCTCTCTTAGATCCAATTTCAATTATTTCTCGACGAATCTCTTCAAGTCTATCTTCTAGAATGTATAGGATATCATTTTTCATAGTCTCTCCTTCAATATTTCTATCTGAATATTTCTGTGTAATCCATATGCCTGTATAATTAGTTCCAATAATGCCAAATATTATTCCAAAAACCATTATTGTTAATCCTACTACGGGATAATTTCCAAAACTAATTGCAGATGGTGTATATCTATACAGACCTAGTAGCCATAATCCACCAAAACCAATTCCAAATGCTATAATTAACATCGAAATTAATGTGACAACCAACCAGCAACCAGTATACATGCCTATTTGTTTAATTCTATCAAACCAACTCATATACTTCATTCAATGCACTCCTCAAACAAAAGTAATTTGGTGAACTATAGTTTCATTAAATCTATCGGAAGCTTCTTTTGTCGGCTTGTCAAATCCCATTGCAAGAACAATGGCCATAACTTGGTTAACTGATGTCACCAATTTGGATATCTCGATAGCGGGGGGAAAAGGGGCTTCTTTAGGAGAACTAATTAATGCAGGTTTTCCTGTACCTCCTGGTTTCATAGTCTTGGCATCCACATATCGGGATTTTATTACCCAGACGGGAATGAAGGATGAATTATTTTCTGCAGTAGATATTGATGTGCATGATTCAAATGCTTTAGTAGAAGCCAATTTGAAGGCAACAAATCTCATCTTGGGGGCAGAACTCCCTCTCTCGGTACAAGAAGAAATACTTCTGAATTTCGATAAATTAAACTCTCAAATTGGAAAAGAAGATCTCTTTGTTGCAGTTAGATCTTCTGCAACCGCTGAAGATTTACCAGATGCATCATTTGCTGGCCAACAAGACACATATCTAAATATTAGCCG
Source organism: uncultured euryarchaeote (assembly GCA_963932585.1). Taxonomy (GTDB): domain Archaea; phylum Halobacteriota; class Halobacteria; order Halobacteriales; family Hikarchaeaceae; genus Hikarchaeum. The sequence goes on along the minus strand of CAWVSO010000027.1, from coordinate 4,336 downwards.
TTCAGATTTAATAGATAAAGTCAAAGATTGTTGGGCATCACTTTTTACCCAACGTGCTATTTATTATAGATCAGAAAAAGGGTTCAAAACCTCTGAAGTAGATATAGCAGTTGTTATCCAAGCCATGATAGATTCAGAAACTTCTGGCGTTCTTTTCACTAAACATCCTTCTACCGGGGCCCCCCACGTAATCATCGAAGCTTCATGGGGACTAGGAGAAGCAATTGTTTCAGGAGAGGTTTCTCCAGACAACTATACTGTATCTACTGAAACCAATTCTGTCACAAATATACATATATCTGACAAACACATTCTCCATGAACGTGACCCTCTAACCGGTAAAACTTCAAAACGCAATGTTAAAAAAGATCTTAGAACTGTTCAAGTTTTACCCGAGCCAATTATACTCGATCTAGCTAACCTGGGAATCCAAGTAGAATCTCACTATGGTTCTCCGCAAGATATAGAATGGGCAATTTCCAACAATCAAATCTATCTGCTACAGTCTAGACCTATAACTACAATCTCAGTTAGTCATTCTAATACTTCAATAATTCCTCAAAAAACCAACTCATACGCCCTACTCAATGGACTTGGTTCTAGCCCTGGAATTTCATCAGGTCCAGTTAGGATAGTGACAAAAATAGGTCAGTTAGATAAAGTTGAATCTGGGGATATCTTAGTGACTAAAATGACCACTCCGGATATGGTTCCAGCAATGAAACGTGCTGCAGGAATTATAACTGATGAAGGTGGAATGACTAGTCATGCATCTATAGTTTCTAGAGAATTGGGCGTGCCAGCAATAGTGGGGACCAAACTTGCAACATCAACTCTATTAGATGGTAACTTCGTTACAATGGATGGTAATACTGGAATTGTTACAGAAGGCGATACGCGTCACATTATACAATCAAAAAACAATCATTCTTCGGAACAAACAAATTTTATAAAACCTGTAACGTCGACTAAAGTTTTAGTAAATGTATCTATCCCCGAAGCAGCCCAACGTGCCGCAGCAACTGGTGCAGATGGGGTGGGTCTACTCAGAATAGAACACTTAATTCTATCAACAAATAAAACCCCTGAAAAATACATAGAAGATCATGGACCAAATGCCTATGTCGAAGAAATAATTCAAGGAATCAAAGCAGTAGCAGACGCATTTTACCCACTTCCCGTTAGAGTGAGGACTCTAGATGCCCCTACAGATGAATTCAGACAACTCCAAGGTGGTGAAAATGAACCCCATGAACATAATCCCATGATGGGCTATCGAGGGATACGAAGGTCATTAGATAACCCTACTCTTTTTTCGCATGAACTAGCGGCCTTTTCTAAACTTTTTGATATGGGGTATGACAATATAGAGATAATGTTTCCTCTTGTAAATGATTCAAATGATGTCTTACCCGCTTTGCCTCTGATGGCTCAAGCAGGAATCGATGTGGAAACATGCGTTTGGGGCGTTATGGTAGAAACTCCTGCAAGTGCATTAATGATAGAAGATCTACTCGATACAGGTATTAAATTTGTTAGTTTCGGCACAAATGATTTGACACAATACACTCTAGCAGTCGACAGAAATAATGCAAGAGTTGCAGACAGATTCAACGAATTGCACCCTGCCATATTAAAATTAATATCTCCTGTTATTTCTGCATGCAATAAACGTTCTGTCAAAACTTCCATATGCGGTCAAGCAGGATCTAATTCTTCTATGGTAAAACATTTAGTTTCTTGTGGAATCTCTTCAATTTCTGCCAATATAGATGCTGTCAGAGATGTGCAACAAGAAATCCATAAAGTCGAACAACAGATGGCACTAAATTCTGCACATTCTAATAACGAGTGATCTATCTTTCATGAGGGCCAATGTAGTTTATGAGCAATGATCCATTTCCAACAAACAAACCCGCTGTTGTCACTTGCGGGCTACCTTATGCAAATGGAGACTTACACATCGGGCATATGAGGACCTATGTTAGTGGAGATGTTCTAAGCAGGTCTTTGAAAAAAATCGGTCAAAAAACAGCATTTGTTTGTGGGTCCGATATGCACGGAACTCCAGTTTCAGTAAACGCCTGGAAACAAGGAATTTCGCCAAAAGTTTTTGCACTATCTTGGCATGAAAAGTATAAACAAACATTTGCTTCAATGAATATTGAGTTTGATAACTATGGCAATACCGACGACGAAACAAATACTCTCTTGACACAAGAAATAGTCATGAGTCTATCCAATTCTGGTCATATATACGATAAAGAAATTTTAGTTGCATGGGACCCCATTGAAGACCAACCCTTGCCGGACAGATATGTGGAAGGAACTTGTCCTTATTGTGGCGAGTGCGCGAGAGGCGATGAGTGTGATGATGGGTGCCAAAAACATCTAGAACCTGGTGAAATTCTTCATCCCAAAAGCATAATCACTGGCAACTTAGCGGAATATCGAAAAAAACCACATAAATTCTTTAGAGTTTCAGATTTTCAAGGTTATTTGAAAAAGTTTATCAACCGCCTAGAAGGAACTGGAAATGCTAGAAATCAACCCAAAGAATGGATAGAAGGATCTCTCCATGATTGGTGTATAACTAGAAACCTAGATTGGGGAATTAAATACCCTGGCGAAGAAAACACCGATTTGGTTCTATATGTCTGGGTGGATGCAGTTGTAGAGTATATATCCTCCACAAAACAATACTCTGAATCCGTTGGTTCTGACATTTTTGATTGGGAATCTGCATGGAAACATGGCGGTGAAATAATTCACATAATTGGGCGTGATATCATACAACACCATGCTGTTTTTTGGCCAGCAATGCTAAAAGGATCTGGGTTTTCAGAACCCCGGGCAATTATGGCAACAGGGTTTGTCAATCTCAATAAAAAGGCATTCTCAACTAGTAGAAACCGTGCTATTTGGGTAAATGATTATCTAGATGAGAAGTTCGATTCAGATTTACTGAGATATTACCTAGTCACAGTAGGCGGACTCCAAGACGATATAGATTTTTCTTGGTCTCATTTCGCTGATAAAATAAATGGCGAACTTGTAGGAAATATTGGGAATTTTATCTACCGTTCTCTTTTATTTGCCCACCGAGAATATGGGGGAACTCCAAAAAAACAAGTTAGCGACGCAGTAAAAGACAGAATTCAGGAAGCCATAGATGAATTTTCCATTTCACTTCATAATTATTCTCTAAGAAATTCTGCTCTATCTGCAATGAAATTAGCACAATATGGCAACGCGTATATCCAGCAAAATGAACCGTGGAATCTTAAAAAAAGTGATCCAGAAATGGCTGAACAAATCATCAGAGATTGTGTTCAAATTTCAAAAGCGGTTTGTATTTTAATGTCACCCACACTGCCCAACACATCTCAACGTATATGGAATGAAATAGGTGAATCTGGATCTGTCCATCAAGTCAGTATAACTGCAGCTCTAGATCCCTCTTCATCTTTCGATTTGCCCACTGAACCTTTCGTACCAATAGAACCTGACCAAATACAAAAACTAAATTCACAAATATCTCAAGATTCTCATCTAAATCCTTCTAATACCTCTGAAAAAAATAATAAAACCAAAACCCAGATTAAAACAATGCCTTCCGATACCATTTCATTTAAAAGTTTTCAAGAAATCGATCTCCGTATAGGGGAAATAATAACCGCGGCTGAAATTCCCGATGCGGATAAGTTGCTATGTCTAACGATTGATATAGGCAACGAAACGAGGCAAATAGTCTCTGGAATAAAAAAACTCCATAAAACTGAAGATCTAGTTGGGAAACGAGTGGTAGTTGTAGCAAATTTAGAAAGTGCTACTCTCTTTGGAATAGAATCCAATGGCATGGTGCTCGCAGCTGGTGATTCTGCCGATTTACTAACGACTTATCAAGATTCTCCACCTGGGACAAAAGTAACGTAATATTTGCGAAGTTCTTATTCTTTGGGGGTGCTATCTCTTTTACATGAGAAAAACCAAGATAGTTTGTACACTTGGACCTCAAACTCAAAAAAAATCCATCATTAGAGATTTGATCAATTCTGGCATGAACGTAGCTAGAATAAATGCTAGTCATGGGTCGCCAAATGAATGGGAAAATTACATCAATATAGTTAGGGATGCTGAAAAAGAGTGTGGAAAACACGTATCTATTATTTTCGATTTACAAGGCCCCGAAATAAGAATTTCAAATTTGGATAGCCCCATTTATCTATCACCGGGTGACATAGTCGCTTTTGTTGAAGGCGCGGGATCTCTCCCTGCAACCATCGGAATTTCTCAATCTTTGCTTGGAGTTTCAATAGGAGATCGAATTCTTATT
>CAWVSO010000026.1:0-9334 GCA_963932585.1 uncultured euryarchaeote | reverse complement strand
ATACACTATGACTACAAAGAGAGTTATGTGCTCCTGGGTTGCTCCAATCCACCTATAGGGATACGCATACCAGAAAAGTAGTACCCCGAAAAGGGAAATGCTCGATCCGATGATTGCAGATGCTCGTTGGTATGCAGTTGTAGGGAGTACTGTGAAAACTCCGAATAAAAATAGAGGTATTCCGATTCCAGCCAATATGCCAGAAAATTTACGCAGAGTGAAGTAACCTAAGTCTAAGCTTGAAAGGATATCAGTAGTACTGAATAAAATTCCAGATACTACTAGAATCCCCCCTGTTACAAAAAGTACAATGCCCGTATTGAAACGTTTTTGTCTTTTCCCGCCTGCTCGACTGTAGACTTCGTCTAGACTTGCCATAACATGTTTTGATTTGATTTCAGATGACAAAAATGTACTGTAGGGAGAAGAATACTTCAACTAAGAATACATAAGATAAATGAAGGGGAGAAATTTAGAATCATTAGATCTCATCGAAGAGCTTAATCGTTATGCGGAGAACGGTAAAAGTATGGCAGGGAAAAAAGAAAAAGATATAAAGGGGGGAAAAATTGAGATAGAGGCTATTGAACTGGACATAGATGGAACAATTGAGGGGGCCCCAATTGTACAGATTGCATCTAGATTGACATGGCCACAAGAAAAAAGTGAGATTATAAGAAAAGAAGGAGACACGTTCGTGAGAACTCCAAATGGTTCTGTGAAATTGGGAGAATTATTAGAAAATGTAGATGTTAAGTATTTTTCAAAGCGTCAAGTGTTTATCTCAGAGTTGGAAATGGCAATAGGCAAGGGTGCCATTCCAGTTATAGAGGGATAAATCCGTAATAGAAACATATACGTAACCTCTTTTTGTATGCTTAGACAATCAACATTATGAGTAATTTATGGAAAGACTTGGACACGGGAAGAAATCCACCTGAAGAAGTTTATGCAGTGGTAGAATGTGTTAAAGGAGAGCGTAACAAATATGAATATGATAAAGACATATCTGCCATAATTCTTGATCGGGTTTTGCATTCAAACGTGCATTATCCTGGAGATTATGGATTCATACCTAGGACATGGTATGATGATGACGATCCATTGGACGTACTAGTTTTGATAGAAGATCAAACATTTCCAGGATGTATTGTTAATACTCGCCCGGTGGCACTTATGAAAATGAATGATAGTGGAGAAATGGATGACAAGGTCATAGCAGTCCCAGTAGAAGATCCTCGTTTTAATCATATAAAAGATTTAGGAGATATTCCAAGCCAAATCCAAGCGGAAATAAATGAATTTTTTAGCACATATAAAAACTTAGAGAAAGATAAAATTGTGAAGACCTTAGGATGGGAAGACAGAGATTCTGCCATTAAAGCGATTGATCGTGGAATGGAATTATATTTGGAGAAATTTAGTTGAAAGAGTAAGTATTTCAAACTGGAGTTTATGTAATAGACAAAGAGTATTTATTTTATGGGATTATTTGAATTGTTACGTCGAAAAAGTGGCCCGAGAGTGGCGTTTATTGGGATAGATGGCGTCCCATATTCGCTTATAATGGACAATCCAGATACGTTCAAGAATTTGAATTTTATTGCTGCAAATGGATCAGGGGGAGCTATGAGAAGTATAGTTCCACCGGAATCAAGTGCATGTTGGCCTAGCATAACTACAGGGAAAAATCCAGGAGCCACAGGGGTTTATGGATTTCAAGAAAGAGAAATGGGAAGTTATGAAACATATATTTCCATGGGAAATGATGTTCATGCTAAACGTGTTTGGGAATTGATAAAAATTGCAGGAAGAGAAGCTACAATCGTTAATGTTCCTGTCACATACCCTCCACAAAAAGATATTCAGAGAATGGCATCTGGTTTTCTATCACCTTCTGTGGGAAAGGCCACATCCCCCTTAGAGTTTAGAGAATACTTAGAATCGATTGAATATAGGATTGATGTTAACTCAGGATTGGGGCATAAAAGTGATAAAGGGGATTTCTTAGAGGATGCTTTTCTCACATTGGAAAAGCGTTTTGAGGCTTTTAAATATTGTATTGAAAAAAATGATTGGGACCTATTTTTTGGAGTATTTATGACGACTGATAGAGTGAATCATTTTTTGTATGGGGATTATGAATCTGAAGGCAAATATTTAGATGAATTCTTAGAATTCTACAGAAAATTGGATGAATATATAGGAATTCTAAATCACATGATACCGGAAGACGTTATAAAGATAATAGCATCAGATCATGGATTTACTACACTTAAATATCAATTTTATGCCAATGAATGGTTAAGAAAACAGGGATGGTTGAAATATAAAAATAAAGGAGAAAGTGGTCTAGAAAATGTTTCTTGTGAATCGAAAGCCTATTCCATGATACCAGGGAGATTCTATATAAATTTGGAAAATAGAGAATGGGATGGAAAAATTGAGGGAAAGGATTATGAAGTGGTTAGAAAAGAATTGAAAGATATGCTTATGGAAATTAAAAGTCCAGATGGAGAACCTGTGATGGACCATATTTGGAATTCAGAGGAAGTGTTTAGAGGGGACAATACAGAGAATGCCCCCGATCTAGTTGCAATACCAAATAATGGGTTTGACTTGAAATCCAGCTTCGAACAAAAAGAAAACATATTTGACGTTGGTCCGAGGAGTGGTATGCATACATTTGAAAATGCATCATTGATTATCAGCAAACCAGGGGTAAATATGGAAGGGTGCAATTTGTACGACATAGCCCCTACAATACTAGATATAATGGAAATAGAATATGAACCAGAATATTTTGATGGTAAAAGTTTAATTTAATAGACATGGACAACATAGTTAAGCAGATTCAAGTTTTCGACACACGGAGTGTTATTGAATTCATTGAGCAGATAGTATTTTTCAAAAATGTGTTCTTATCATCCATTTTGTTGATTTTTGCAGTAGGGATAATTGCATATTTAGTGATAAATCTGAGATCTAGAAAGCCTAATGGGAAGAATTTGAGAAAGAAATTACAATATCTAGATGCAGTGGTTATTTTAACCCATCCGAATCCAGATCCAGATGCTATGGCTGCGGCAATAGGAGTTGCCCATATAGCCGAATCTACTGGTGCTTTTGTGACTATACAATATCCTGGAGAAATAAGACACCAAGAGAATAGGGCATTTAAAACTGTTTTAGAAGCTTCTATGGAAAGGATAGAATCGATAGAAGATATTGCGAGGGGTGCGATAGTTTTGGTAGATCATAATGAAGCAAGAGGGTTCGAGGGGTGCGACAAAGTGATTCCTTTTGCAGTGATAGATCATCACCCAGGGAGAGGCGTTGGAACAGTTTTTACAGATGTTCGGCCGGATTACGGTTCTTGTTCAGCGATTGTTGCAGAGTATTTTTCAGAGTTGGGTGCAGTTTTAGGAAAGGATGAATCGGATATAAATAAAAATAAAATTGGGCTTCCATCAAATATTGCCACAGGATTATTATATGGCATTTTATCAGATACCAATAATCTCACCAAGGGCGCTTCTCAGGCTGAATTTACTGCTAGTGCATATCTATACAAAGGAATTGATGAAGATAGATTGGATAGAATTGCAAATCCAGAAGTAGATACAGAGGTACTTGAAATTATAGCAGGGGCCATTTTGAAGAGAGAAGCTAGAGGACCATTTGTTATTAGTAATGTGGGAGAGATATCCAATGTTGATGCAATTTCTCAGGCCGCAGATGAATTACTAGGTTTGGAAGGTACCACCGCGGTGGTGGTGTACGGACAAAAAGGGGCAAACACATATATTTCGGGTAGGTCTAGAGATGATAGAGTTCACATGGGTGAAACTTTGAAGACTGCACTTTTGACCATTCCAGATTCGACTGCAGGTGGACATGCTAGAGCGGGGGGAGGACAAATAACAGCTGCAACGAAGAAAATCAATAAAGAGTACAACAAAGAAATGCCAGAACTACTATTCCTAGCCATGAGTGGTGAAAGAATAGATAGAATGTGAAATTAAGATAATAGATTTCTATTTGATAAATTTAAGCGAGGGGTTTTTGACAGGTCGGGTTAATGCATGAATAACTGATGGACTACGTCCAAGAGAAGATAACCACACTTCATAGATTGACCGACAATATTCCATCTATTCCAATGGAAGGAGTATCAGTAGTAATTCCAATGGCAGAGAGAGATTTTTATTTGGAAAATTCGACGAATACATTTCGTGCGATGGAGCAGTTAGATATAGATAATTTATTTGTTGCACTGAGATGTGGAAAGGATAAAATTGAAGAAATTTGTCAGTGGCTGAATGAATTTAACATACCATTAGATATAATTTGGTGTAACGGAGAACGTGTCCAAAAAATATTGAGAAACAAAGGGATAATGGGAAGGCAGGGAAAGGGGTATGATATATGGATTGCACTTGGTTTAGCAAGTGAAAAAAGTGAATTTATAATATGCCACGATGTGGATAGGGAGGCATATGTAGAAGATGATATCTCTAGGTTGCTTTTGCCTTTGAAAGAAGGGAATAAATTCGTGAAAGGTTACTACGCTAGAGTGGGAAATGGTAAATTATATGGAAGATTGAATAGACTATTCTACGTGCCTCTTTTGAGAGCTATTGGGAGTACACACGAAGCCCCAATTGTGAAATATCTAGAGGCGTTCAGGTATGGATTATCGGGGGAATTTGGAATTGAGTCTGAAATTGCTAAAAAGATTAGAGTTGAACGCCTTTTTGGGCTTGAAGTTGGAATGATGGGAGAAGCATTCCAGTTAGCCGGTTTTGAATCGACTGTTCAAGTTGATATGGGGATATATGATCACATCCATAGGGATGTAACAGGCCCAAGTGGCTTGTCCAAAATGAGTCTTGAGATTTCAGGGGCATTATTTAGAGTTTTGCAGGGATATGGTGTTGAACTAGAATACAAATCAATTCTCAAAAAGTATGATTTGATTGCAAATGAAATGGTTAACCAATACAGACTAGATGCCAAATATAACGGTTTGGTGTTTGATGAATTGGGAGAAAATTTTCAAATCGCAGAGTATAGAAAATCTATTGTAGATCCTGGAAATGATGACCGATTGCCCCCATGGAATGAAATTATGAGGGAGGGGATGATAGATAAATTGGCGAGTGAGATAAATATATGAAATTAACATTAGACGAGCTTGCAGGTGCAGTGGATTTATTTGGAGGATTGACAAGAGAAGAATTGATACAGGGCTGCGAAGATATTTGTGCTAGATCGGGTGAAGTGATAGACTTTGAATTTATAAATGATAAGATTGAAAATGCAATTGAGAAATATTATTTGGTAGAATTAAAAGAGAGAGGTTTGCTTGTCATAGGACCTGTCGCTCTGCCTAAACTCCCAGAAGGTGGCGAGGATTTGCCGCACTTAATTCAAGTAGAAAATAGACTCATAAATAAAAAAGAGATAGAGAAAATTGTATTTGAAAGAATGGAAGAAGAAATCAAAGTTAATTCTTTTGAAGAAGATTTAGAAAGTTTAGAGAGATTGCTAGACATATGCTACGACATAGAAATATGGTCTTCTGGTGGCATTGAAGAGGCTCGAAAAGCGTTGGAGAAGAGGGTTGATCGTATGCGGAAGAACAAGGAGTGACATGAATACAAAGAAGTTACAGAAGGCCAGTGAAAAAAGAATAAAGGGCAATGGAAAATTTAAAGCTGCAGTTATTGTACCGATAGTGGGAGATACGAAAAATGATAAAATCCTTTTTACCAAAAGAACTGATTGGCTTAATGAACATCCTGGACAAATTAGTTTCCCGGGAGGGAGGTATCAGAGAGAAGATGAAAATCTAAAAAAAACTGCGGTTAGAGAGACAACAGAAGAAATAGGAATACATGCCAACGACATTGAGATTATTGGCCAATTGAATGATTGCAAAACTATTACAGGATACACCATAACCCCATTTGTTGCTAAAATATCTAAGAAAGAATATGTGAGAAATGAAGATGAAGTTGCAGAAATTTTTGAGTGTTCTGTGGAAAGACTAATGGAGAGAAATAATTTTGAGTGGAAAGAATGTATTAAAAGGGGAGAGCATATGCTATTGCCTTATTTTTATGTTGAAGACCATGTTATTTGGGGAGCAACTGCGCGTATATTGCTGCAATTATTAGAAAATACAACAGAATGGAAAGGTTAATTTTTCATACGATTTGTGAAAAATAGAATTATTGCCCCAAGTATAAGAGCGATTGTTAAACCCATAAAGGCAATTCCATAATCGCCGAAATAAACGACTATGAGTCCAACGTAAGTCGATCCAAAACTCCCAACGCCAGTATATATGGATTTGAGTGCTCCAAAATCGCCCCCGGCAGTAACTCCTTTATTTTCTTCAGAGAACATTGTGAAAATATAAGATTGCATTACAGGCGGGAATGCCCAAATGCCAAGTGCATATACAACTATTCCGAGGAGTACTACGTAAAATGAAGATGATAAAGTCAATATGAGAATTCCAAGTGCACCTATAGAAAGTGATGCTACCACCACATGCATTCTTGAAAATCTATCCCCAAGAGCACCTCCGATTAAAGTTGAGGGGATGCCTATTAAAAACAAAATTGCAAAACCAAAACCTGCCTGTGCAACTGTGAATTCGCGAGCGGTTAATAAAAATGTGGGAAGAAAACTAGCTAATGCTTGGCTAGTAAACGCAAAGAAGATATAAGCTAGTAGAATCCATCGGAGTTTTCTGCTGCGAAATACTCGGGCCCCGGTCCCAGATAAATCTAGAGTTACACGAGAGAATTTATATTTTTCTTTACTCCAAATATGAAGTAGAATAATTACGATTCCGAATAAAATGATGACAGGTATGAATGCTTCGCGCCATACACCATATGCTAGTGCGATAGTTCCTATTGAAGCTGCAATCGTGCTCCCAGTTCTTCCAGAAGCAACTTGAATCCCAAATGCTTGGCCACGTTTTTTTGTGTATAGGTCGGATAGAAGTGCTCTTGTGGGGCAAAAATAACCCCCTGCACCTACTCCCATCAAAGCCCCAGCTGCTAGGAATTGGTAATATGAATTTATCTGAGTTAGAAGAATAAGTCCTATGAGCATTAGTAAAAGACTGACAACTAATACTGTTTTTTTACCAAGTTGGTCGGAAAATCTTCCACCAGGATATTGCGCCAATGAATAAGCCAGCCATACAACTGTGAGTGCAAATCCAGCTTTGTCCGGTGTCAAAGATAATTCAAGAGATATGATAGGAAGAAGAGGAGGGAGTAACGACCTGCCGGTCATTATCACTAACCATCCAAGTGCGAGTAAAAGTGATATCCTTCCAGCATATCCCCGAATTAGATATTCGGTTTGGTCATTAGAAGATGAAGCCACGTTAAATTATAATCGGTTGTAAGAGATCTTGATGTTTGCTAGATAAATATGATCAAAAGAAGAGATTATAAGTGCTAGAAGATAGACCATATTTCATGGATGGAAATGATTTTCGTAAAATAATGGGAAATTTCATGGCAGGTGTTACGGTGGTAACAATACCATCAAATCCACTTCATGGGATTACTGTGAACTCATTTACTAGTATATCTCTTGAACCGATGTTGGTTTCTATATGCCTAGATAATAATTCAAAGGCCCATAAAAAAATCACATCTGAGTCCCAAAAATTAGTTGATGGAGAAAATGAGATGGAGAATGGATTTTGCATTAACATTCTTGCTGAAGACCAGAAGGGAATCGGAGAATGGTTTGCAGGAATGGGGAAAGATAGAGAAAATCCATTTGAAACAGAGAAAATAAGATGTTCTCCATTGGGTTCAATTATTTTTGAAGATTCAATTGCATATTTAGATTGTTCAATTTATGATGAAATAGAATTAGGAGATCACACGCTGTACATAGGTAAAGTGGAATCTGGTTCAATCCTCCAATCAGATAAATCGGCGTTAACATATTTTAGAGGTAAATGGGGAAGTGGAAATGTATGAGAATTTTATACCTCTAGTTGGTAGTGATATTTACCCATAAACAGAATCATAAAAATCTAAAAGTTTCGAGATTTTTTGGAGCAAATGTCCTGATTTTAAATTGACGATATAAAGCAGATGATAAATCTCGAGTGGACCTTTCATCGCCGTGGACACAAAGAATTTTTTCGGGTCGTGGGTGCATGGATTTAACAAAATCTAAAAGGCCCTGTCTATCTGCATGCCCAGAGAACCCGTCTATAGTTTCCACATTGAATTTTAATTTTAGAGTCCTTGTTTTTCCATCGCGGTTGGGTACTGGTATTTCGCTCCATCCTGATTGAATTCGCCTGCCTAAAGTCCCATGTGCTTGATAACCAACAAAAATTAATGTATTTTTAGGATCACTGCCTAGATAATCTAACCATGACATGATTGGCCCACCAGTTATCATTCCACTTGTTGAAATTATAATACAAGAATCACCATCAGTTATTTCTTGACGTTGTTCGTCTCCGCGCTCTACATGGTGAAATTGAGGTGCCAAGAATGGGTTTTCATTATCGTGGAAAATTCTTTTTCGAAGACTGTCGCGTAGATATTCAGGATATGCTGCATGAATAGCTGTTGCTTCCCATATCATACCATCTAGATAGACAGGTATTTCTGGCAGATTACCAGACCTCATTGCCTCTTCCAATACTAGCATTATTTCTTGAGATCTTCCAACTGCAAATGCCGGGATGATAACCTTGCCTTTATTTTGTATTGTTTGTTTGACTGCTTGGATCAGATTTTGTTCTGCTTGTTCTTGATCGGGTTGATAATCATTTTTGCCCCCATAAGTAGATTCAAGAATGAGTGCTTCTACCCTAGGAAAATCAGTCACAGCACCATTAAATAATCGAGTTCCACGATAATGAATATCTCCAGAAAAACATATATTATAGGCACCATCTCCAATATGGAAATGTGCTATAGAAGATCCCAGAATGTGACCAGCATTGTGCAAAGTTACTTTTATATCCGGGGCTATGTCGGTTACGTCACCATAGTTGATTGGTATAGTATGTTTGATAGCTTCACGGATCATTTCAGATGCATAAGGCGGTGATCTGCCTTCATGTGCTGCAACATCTAGATAATCAAGTGTCAAAAGACCCATCAGATCCCGGGTGGGCTCTGTGGCATATATCGGTCCATCGTACCCATATCTGAAGAGGAGTGGTATGAAAGCAGAATGATCTAGATGTGCATGCGTCAACACTACTGCGTCTATAGAATTTGCACCAGATCCAAGAGCTTCTGCTACATGGAGATATGGGAATTCA
>CAWVSO010000025.1:0-9645 GCA_963932585.1 uncultured euryarchaeote | reverse complement strand
AGGTATGGCTCATGCTGCAATTTTATCGTTTGGTTTAGCTGCAGAAAAAATCCCAGATAAATTTGGGACTCCAATTTTTGATGAATTGATGAAGCTTACTAGGGATATTACTAGAGGCAACCCAAGGGTTTATTCAGACATTCAACAAATTTTTGGAGGATCTATAGAAATTTCAAATGCTGCCCGGAGAATTTCAGATTCAGATGAAGAAGAATTTGAAAAGATTCACGAAGGGCTAAAATGATTTCTACTTAGAGAACCTGAACGGCATACACTAACTATAACTTTAGATAAGTGACATATACTGAGAATATAATAAAATGGAAGATAATTTAAAGAAAGAAGTTTTGTCAAATGTCAGATACCTCAGAAATATTCGCTCTTTTGAGCCTAAAGAAATTAGAGGGTATATTTCAAAAGAAATTGATACAGAAGAAATTAGAAACTTAATCTTAGAAAATGCATTCGAGATAGGAATAATTGAAAATGTTGATGGGAGTTTTTCATTGCCAAGAGGAGATCCCATTCTACCGAAAGATACTGCCATTAAAAAATTCCCTCAAGCGCATGCAAAAAAATTAGAAAGTATGTTGAAAAACAAGTACGGAGATGAATGGTTTAAAGGTGAGAGTGGGAAAGAGATTAGAGAGAGAATTAGAAAAATTAAAAATAAATATTATCATGGAGAAGAGGTGAGTTATGATGAAGACAATGCGTTTGCTTATGCGATTTATCATTTGCCAGGGTATTATGCTGCGATGCAATATATATTGAATAACCTCTCAGAAAAAAAGATCCTAGGGAGAAAATTACGTGTGCTCGATGTTGGCGCAGGTGTTGGGGGACCAGCTTTGGGATTTATAGACTATATTCCACAGGACGTCCTATTAGAATATAATGCCGTAGAACCTAATGAATCTAAGATTATATTGGAAGAATTACTAAGTAAAAGTAGAGAAAATGTCCACATAAACATATATCAGAAAACTGCAGAGGAATTTGAACCAGATGGGGTTTATGATATCATATTATTTGCTAATGTGATAAGTGAACTGAAAGATCCAATTTCTGTCGTTAGGAAATATAGTGAATTTGTAGCAAAAACTGGATCGATGATTCTGATAGCCCCGGCTGACAAGAATACTGCTATTGAATTGAGAAATATTGAGAGAAAATTATCTGAAAAAATGAACATATACTTTCCAGATATTTGTCTTTGGACTGGAAAAAAATCGAGTGGTGAAAATTGGTCGTTTGAAGTGATGCCTGAATTGGAAACTCCAAGTTTTCAGGGGCAAATAGACAAAGAAGGAGAGAGAAATGGGGAGTTTTTAAATATAGATGTTCAAGTTGCATATAGCATATTAAGATGGGACACAAAAACTAAATTTGAACATTCTTTTGACGTGTCTAGAATCATGCGTTTATCAGATAGCCATACTCAAGTTACAAAAAGGGTTGATGTTATTGCAGTAAAATTGAGTCATAATTTAGGAGAGGATAAAAATGCGTTATTTTTGATCGGGGATGGGTCCGAGAAAATTGATCATTACATTGTAGTGGTTAAAAAAACTTTAGGAAATCAAAGTGTATTTGATGCAAGTTATGGCGAGATTATTCTAATTAAAATGGCCCTCGTTCTGTGGAATGAAGATGAAAATGCATGTAATCTTGTCATAGATGGTCAAACTACTATTGAAAGGACAGGGAGCATGGAAGAATTTACATGACAAGATAAGTAAACTAATTCTCTGTGTATGAGAAACTATAGAATATGACAATAGTGGATTTGGCAATTGAACTTATTTCAATTCCGAGTCATGAAAAGGAAGAAGAAGTTGGAAACGCGATTGAAAAATGGTTAAAAGAAGAGACTGACGCAAATGTTTCTCAAGACAAAAAAGGAAATATAATAGCTAGCCGGGGGTCGGGGGAAAAATTGGCATTTATTGGGCATCACGATGTTGTTCCGCCAGAAACTGACCAAATGGATGGGAATCGGTGCAAGGTTTTTGAGAAAGAAGATAGAATTTATGGCAGAGGTGCTGCAGATATGAAAGGTGCCATTTCTTCCATGATGCATGCTTTTAGAGATGCAGATCCAACAGGGGAACTGGTTTTTGCTAGCTTTGTTGGTGAAGAAAAAGGAGGATTGGGTGCAGAATATTCCATTTCAAACGGGTTCCTTCCAAAATTTATTGTAGTTGGAGAGGGATCTACATCATACTCCAAAAAAGGAGTTGTAGACATTGTTGTTGCCCATAGGGGAAGGGAGGAAACTGAGATCATAATTCAGGGAGAAGAGGCACATGCATCTCAATCTAAGGAAGGTAAAAATGCCATATACATGGCTTCAGATATAATTCAAGGAATAGAATCATTTGATTTGAGAGAGATGGAAATATTGGGAAAATATATGAAAGAATCAGTTACAGTTACAAGAATAGAAGGAGGAACTATGGGAAATGTTATTCCAGGTGAATGCAGGATCACCATAGACCATAGAACAATTCCAAGTGAAAATGAAATAGAGTTTAGTGGGGAAAATATTAATTTGAATTTAAAAAGGAGCGTCCCAGCATTTATATGCAAAGATATGTCATTTGCTAAATGGGCTCAGGAGATAGCAAATGAGGTTACATATGGGTCTAAGTTGGTTACTAAACCGCATGCAACAGATGCAGGATGGTTCTCTATTGAAGGGTGCATAGGTGTTGTTTGTGGCCCCGCGGAAATGGGAGAAGCACATACATCTGAAGAAAGTGTGTCGATTGAAGCGCTAGAGAAATGTTATGAAATATATCGCAAAATGGGAGAAACAAATATATGACCGATATTTATGATAGATTTAGTAAACATGTCGAAAGAATAGAAAACCTAAAAGAGGTGATGGGAATTTTGCATTGGGATCAAGAAGTGATGATGCCAAATGAAGGAGTCAATGCACGATCTAGACAGTTTGCAGTTTTATCTGCTATAAGACATGAAATGGTGATCGATAAAGAATTTGGAGAGATGATAAATGAAGTATCTAAAAAAGATGACGAGGATATTTCTGTCATTTGTCGAGAGGTGAGAAAATCGCGTGAACGTGAGATTGCAATACCAACTGAGTTGGTGGAGGAATTGGCCATAGAGACATCAAATGCATTTCCAATTTGGGTAAAGGCAAAAAAAGAATTAGATTTCAAAATGTTTGAGAAAACATTGAAAAAAATGGTTAGTAAAAAGTGCGAAGTTGCTAATTATATAAATCCTTCTGCAGACCCATATGAGATTCTTTTTGAAGACTATGAACCGTACTTGGGCATTCTTTCTGTTGAAAAAATTCTTGAAGAATTAAGGAAAGAACTAGTTCCATTAATTAAAAAAATAAGAAATAGTGGAGGGGATATTGGATTTCAAATTGAAGAAGAATTTGACATAATTGGACAAGAAAATATCTCTAGAAAAGTATTGGATTTATTGGGTTATGATTGGTCTAGAGGTAGACTAGATTTATCACCACATCCATTTTCTATGGGTAATTATTTTGATTCTCGAATAACGACACGGTTTCAAAGGAATAATTTGATAGAAGGACTATTAAGCACAGTTCATGAATTTGGGCATGCGCTGTACACTCTTAATTTGCCTATGGAATATTATGGTACGCCGTTGTGTGATGATATGGGAATGATAATACATGAATCTCAATCAAGGTTTTGGGAAAATCACATAGGACGTTCGCCTGCTTTTTGGGATAAAATATTACCTATGATTAATTCTGAATTTCCAGGCAAAATATCATTAAACTCGAATGATATGTATAAAGTTGTTAATCAAGTGAAACTAGATAATCCGATTCGTGTAAATGCAGATGAATTGACATATCACATGCACATAATTATAAGATACGAGATAGAGAGTAGTCTGATAAGAGGAGATTTAAATGTTTCAGAAATACCAATGGTTTGGGAAGAAAAGATGGAGAAATATCTAGGAATCATACCAAAAAATGATTCAGAAGGATGTCTCCAAGACATTCACTGGAGTCATGGTTCTTTTGGGTATTTCCCCACATATTCAGTTGGGAGTGTATTAGCAGCTCAGGTCAATCATGCCATGGAAACGGATATTGGAAGTGTCCAGAAATTAGTCCGGCAGGAAAATTTTGAATGCATTCGAGAATGGTTGAGAGAAAATATTCACAGACACGGAGGGAGATACACTACGCCCGATCTGATTGAGGTTGCAACAAATGAACCCATTAAAATAGATTATTTTGTTAAGTACGTTAAAGAAAAATATTCAGAAATATATGGAATTTGATTAAAAAAATTGTAGTTGTAGTTAAAGAGAAGAGAAGAAAGGCGTTTTTTTTAGGAAGAGGATATTCAATTTTCCAAATTATTTGATAAATACACTTTGATTTGTCACAAAGTAACTTCGAA
This sequence comes from uncultured euryarchaeote, assembly GCA_963932585.1. Classification (GTDB taxonomy): domain Archaea; phylum Halobacteriota; class Halobacteria; order Halobacteriales; family Hikarchaeaceae; genus Hikarchaeum. The sequence goes on along the minus strand of CAWVSO010000025.1, from coordinate 5,212 downwards.
CGTTATTTAAGTGGTTATGAACTGTCGTCCCATGTTTAATGAAAGAATCAAGTAAACCGGACTTGATACGGCTTTTTGGAGGTCCAGGTAGCGGTAAGACTACTGCCCTGTTAAATGAAGTTGAAAACCTCCTTGATTCTGGTATAGAAATCAGAGAACTTCTACTAGTATCATATACAAGAGCAGCTGCGACAGAATTGAGAGATAGACTTGGAAAACGCCTAGAAATAGAGCCCGAATCTCTTCGAAAAAATGTGAGCACAATGCATGCTAAGGCATATGAACTTTTGAAGTTATCACGAAAGGGCGTGGTTAGTGATTCTAATAGAAAGGAATGGTGTTCAGACAAGGGACTAGAATATGAAGAAGAGTATAAAAGTGGTGGCAGAAGAACAACATTATCTACGTCATTGGGAAACAAAATATTAGAAACTAGTCAATGGATTCAACGCACTAGTGGAGATGTTGATGATTGGTTTGGGGTGCCGTTTACATGGGATATTGAAAAGGTTAGATATCCCCAGGACATGGACCCAAAAGCACAAGTGGGTAATAAATACACACCAACTTGGTCTTCTGGAGATAATAGATTGAGTATTCCAGATCTCATTCAAGATTGGAAAGAATATAAAATCGAGAAAAAAATTATTGGATTTGCAGATATGTTGGAGCTAGTACATGAACGTGAATTGATACCTAAAGTTTCAAACTTGGTTGTTGATGAGTTTCAAGATATTACCCAATTGCAGTATAAAATATATCAGCAATGGAAATGCAATATGAAAAATGTAATTATTGCAGGAGATGACGATCAGGTTGTATACGCTTGGCAAGGTGCAGATCCGATGTTGTTACTTGGTGAGACGGGAACTGACATAATATTAGATAATTCATATCGACTCCCATCAGAAATATTGAGTGTTGTGCAGCAAGTAATTGATCATGTTGAAATTAGACAGGATAAAAATTTAAAGCCCCGGACAAGCGGAGGTAGTGTGGAGTTCTTACGAGATGCTTCTGTTTTAGACCTGGTAAGAAAAGTTAAATCAGATGTTTCTGAAGAAGTAGGCACAATAATGGTATTGTTCCGCGCTAGGTACCAAATGTTTGAATTTATCGAAGAATTTGTAAAATTGGGAATTCCATTTTCTATGATGACGGATGGAAATATGTGGACAGAAAAACTCTCACGATACGTTAGTGCTGTTGAGGAACATAGCAGGGGCGTTAGTTTGAATGGAGAACAAGTTGCTTTGCTTGCAGATATTTTAGTCGATTCTGCATTTGGGATGCGCAGTAGAGAAGAGCTACTGGATTGTGTTGATGCTGAAATGAAAAGAGAAAAAACAAAAGATAAAACAAGTGTTAAGTTTGCTCAGGAATTCATACGAAAACAGATTCCATTTATGCCGAGTAAAGATGTTGCGGCAGATATGCTTCGGAGAGTGACTAAGTACCAGATAAAGTGTGTAAAATCATATTTCAATGGGAAATACCAGCACCTGAATTACGAGACGGTGAAGATAGGAACCATACACTCGTCTAAAGGCAGGGAGGCAGACCGCGTTTATATTTCAACGGACTTAACTGAGAAAGTTGTTGAGCATATGAGCTCAGAAGTTCCAGAAGGTATAGAATACGACCCATCTAATAAAATTGTCCCAGTTCTTACAGATAGTGAAAGAAGGGTATTTTACGTTGGAATGAGTCGTGCTAGAGAAGGATTGGTAGTTATGGAAAATTTAGTTAAAAGTGCACCTACACTACCGATAGAAGTACTTCTAAATAACGAGTTTACTGGTAAATCTCTAGAAGAGATTACTAAAGGTATATGAAATGATAACAAAATATTTTCACATGTGGCGATAGTAGAGATATATAAAATGTTTACAGGTATAATTGAAACAATTGGAAGAATTATCGAAGTAGAAGATAGTGATGAAGGTAGAAGAATACAGATAGAGATGAAAGGATCAGAAGATCTTGAAGATGGCGTAAGTATTTGTGTTTCTGGAGTTTGTTTGACCGTGGAAACCCATGGAAATGATAAATTCTCTGCGTTTTTATCAAAGGAAACATTGATGTGTAGTAATTTGAGATATTTGGAAGAGAATTCTGCAATTAATCTAGAGAGGGCTATGAAAATCGATGGGAGATTCGACGGCCATATTGTTCAAGGCCATGTCGACACTGTCGCAAAAGTGGTTGGGATTAATAAGATAGGGGGAGATTGGGAATATGAATTTGAATTGCCAGAAAAGTTTGATAGATATATGGTTAAAAAAGGATCAATTACTGTGGATGGAATTAGTTTGACTATTGCAGACATAAGTAATGATAAATTTTCAGTTGCAATTATTCCATCAACATATTCGAACACCACGCTCAATGGGTTAAAAATTGGAAGGGTGGTGAATATCGAGGTTGACATATTAGCAAAGTATACCGAGAAAATGTTGAAACAATGAATTGTAAATTTTTAAATGAACCATAACGTGGTTTTTTATTGCATAAAAACAGAATAGTAATTAAATGGGTTTAAGGAAAGAAATTCATCCAGTAAAGCTTAATGCCAAGATCACGCTCAGGGGGATTGAATTGACATATCTAGACGGTAGAACTGTGATATACTCACGTGAACCTGAGAAAGTCGAGAAAAATATTAAGTGCCAACCGGGGAAAGATATTCATTTGATAATTATAGAAAAAAATACAGGGGAAATTATTTACATAGATGAATTGAAAACAGATCATAAAATTCTTGAGTCTACAGGGGTGGGAAAATACTTAATTCCTCTAAAAGAAAAGATCGAAGTTTTTACCGGGGTATTAGCTAGAAAAGAAGGCCACTCTATTGAAATAATTGCAGATATGGATAGAATAAATGGACGAGTTTTTGTGTTCCAAGAAGACGAATTTGGTGAACGGGCACACGAGATAATATGAAAATAATTTGTTAGGAAAAATTTGGATGGCATTTTAGATACTAAGTGGTTAAATTGGAGAAGTTTTAGAGTCCATAAACATGAGAGTGAGACAAGTTAATAGGCTGATTGCAGCGAAGATGGATAATATGAAATATGATTCATTGAAAAGGCCTGAGTCTGCCATGTAACCCACAAGAATCGGGCCTACTGCACCGGCTCCAAGAAAAGTAGTTCTTTGAAGCCCTAAACTAGATCCTTGTGCTTCGATGGGCAATAATGACATATCGTAAGTGGTGATAGTTGGCCAGAATCCCAATTGTAAACTTATGATAAATACAACAAGTCCTATCGATAAAATACCGTTTGCGAATGGAAGTAATAATAGCCCAATAATTGTAAAAGTTGTAGCGAAAATCAAAGGTTTGAAAAAACCGTATCTATCGGAGATCCACCCTAGAATAGGTTGTACTAAAAGCCCACCAATGAAAAAAATACTAAATAATCCAGCAGCTATTGTTTGTTCAATTCCTTTTATAGAGATTAGATACGTGGGAAAGAATGTTGTGAATCCTTGATATACTACAGACATTGCGATCATAGATGTTGTGATGAGTAGAATTCGTGGCTCACTGAGAGACGAATAAATTTTAGAAAAAAGGGCTGAAGCTGAGATTGAAGAAGATATAGTTCGTGATTTTTTAGAAGAGCTAGGGACAACTATCCAGATTGAAATTGCAGTTATAATGAAAAGTGGAATTGCGAATGCCAACCCAATACGCCAGCCAAGTTGAGTGTCTGGGAAAAATAGAAATAACAACAATGCCAATGGAGGAAGAAGTGAATTTCCAATTGCACCTACTGCATTTGTTATACCGATCACAGTGCCCCCGAGCTTAGGGAAAAATTGCAATAGTATTGTTATTCTTGAAACTCCAAAAAGTCCAGATCCAAGACCGAACACTAACATACCGAGTACCAAGAATGATAGAGAATTTGAAACCACGATTAGTAATAATCCAAAAGATGCCATCAATAAACTAGATGTTAATGCTATTTTTTCACCGAATATATCTGCAAAAATTCCCCCAGGGAATTGACTGATAGCTTTTGATGCCGTTAAACTGCTAAGTAAAAGTCCAGCGACAATATTTCCAATTGAAAATTCTAATTTTATATGAGGGAGCAATACAGGGAAAATGACATCCACACCAAAACGGAGAAATTGTCCAGAGGCAACTACTGCCAAGATCATGATAGACCCATGTGAAAAAATTCTTTTGATGTGAGCGCGAAAACCAGCCATTATGGAAAATTCGAATGGCGAATGGATAATGGTTTGTATTCGGTTGAAAATGCGGAGTTAATCCAATAGGAAAATTCTATCGAAGCTGTTTTTCCTACAGCAATTAAATAATTACTTATGCATGTTGCAGTGAATGTTGCCATGAGCATAGATGGCAAAATATCATCCAATCTTCGGGAGAGGGTTGTGATAAGTGGACCGTCTGACTTTGAACGTGTAAGAGTACTTCGTTCGAATAGTGATGCGATAATGGTAGGCATTAAAACAGTGTTATCAGATGACCCCAAACTTCTTTTGAATGGTGTGGAATTTGAACGCGGGAGTGAAGATAAAAATGAACTACAAGGACCTGCTAGAGTGATTATAGATTCACTGGGTCGCACGCCCAAGACATCAAAAATATTGAAAGGGAATGCACCAACATATATTATTGTCAGCGAAGCCATAATTAAGGAAAGAATTGATGAATTGGAACAGTGTGGTGCCAAGGTGATAATCGCGGGCCATGAGCGGGTGAATTTAAAAATGGCAATTGAATTGCTTGGAGAAAAAGGCATTGAGAATATATTAGTTGAAGGTGGAGGAGAGCTCATTTTTGGACTAATAGAAGAAGACATGGTTGATGAGCTCACAGTATATATTTCTCCGATTATTATTGGAGGAAGGAATTCGCCCACTCTAGCTGATGGGATAGGATTTACAGATGAATTTCCACGATTCGTGTTAAAAGATATAGAAAGAAAAGATGAAGGAATAGTTTTGAATTTGAACAGATCTAAAAAATAATTAATTGTTTAGAATTAATTATCGAATAAATCATCTAGATAGGATCCAGCATCTAATGCGGCTTGTACCCCCATGGATCCAGCAGTTATTGCTTGTTGGTAATGGGAATCTACGACATCTCCCGCTCCGAATACACCCAGGATCGCAGTTTTGGTTTGCCCCCCTCCAGATCCGCCGCGTGTTAAGAGATACCCAT
>CAWVSO010000024.1:0-9887 GCA_963932585.1 uncultured euryarchaeote | reverse complement strand
GTGTGCCGTCCAGTTTTACCAACATTGTCTATATCTTGCATTCGTATGCATGGCTGACTTATAGTTAGAGGATTAGCTGGTGGAGGAATCTCTCCAGAAGTAACAAGCGGCTGAAAATCATATATAGAAGCTTGTGTTAATAAGACATCATCTCTCCATCTATTCGCTGCAACAGGGTATGGTTCAATTATAGTGTGATTGTTATTTTCAAAGAATGAAAGAAACTTCTCTCTCATTTCAGATACTGTATACTTTTTATCAAAACCTGGATTTCCAATAAAACTATATTCTCCACATGGGGACTCTCCGCAAACATTTCTGGACTCATCTCTTGTCCAAAAAAACACTCCGCAACTTGAACATGTTTTTCTAAAAAAACCCTCTTCTTGGAAATATTCGAGAAAGTATTCTCTCTCTAAATCACTCATTGTGGCCATATCGACTCTCTCTAACCAAAAAGATTACGCGCCACGCGGTTAGATTGAGACCACATATAGTTGTATATAATTCAACCATGATATTTATTTCTCACCTGATATGGCTATAGAAGCTAGCAACGCTTCCAATTGAATTCTTTCGTTAGCTCCTTCAGCAATCCTATAATCTGCTTCTCCAATTCTATCAATTATTAATATTGCATTTCTGTCATTTACCCCAAAATCCCAAACAGATCTATACAATTGATCAATTATGTCCCCTCCTGAAATGCCACCTTCACTAATCATTTTTTCCAACATTTTCCTTGATTCTATAAACTCCCCGCTTATCGCTTTCTCAACCATTTTCTTTATCTCCTCTGGCCTAGCAGTTGCAGTTATCCTGTACACCGATTCTTCTTCAATTTCCATACTTATTATGGAAGCAGCTTGAAGTGCATTTATCGCCTTTCTCATATCTCCCTGGGCAACGTATACAATCGCTTCTGAACCCCCTTCTGTAATTTTTATACCTTCTAATGTTGCAATATTAATTATTCCCTTTGTTATTGCCTCATCTGAAAGAGGTGGAAACCTAAATACTGCGCATCTAGATTGAATCGGATCAATAATTCTGTTAGAGTAATTGCACGATAAGATAAATCTAGTATTATGAGAAAACTGTTCCATAGTCCTTCTAAGCGCATTTTGAGCATCCTTCGTCAATGAATCTGCTTCATCCAAAAAAATAATTTTATAGTCATGAGAACCAAAAGCTGATCTAGCGAAATTCTTTATTCTATTTCGAACAACATCAATTCCTCTTTCATCAGATGCATTCAGTTCAAGAAAGTTTTCTTTCCATTCTTCTCCATATATTTCTTGAGCAATAGAAACTGCACTTGTTGTTTTACCCACTCCTGCTGGCCCCGAAAACAATAAATGCGGCAGATCTCTTTTTTCGGCATAACTTTCCAACCTCGATGTAATCGACTTTTGTCCTATAATTTCTGCGAGAGATTTTGGTCTGTACTTTTCAATCCATATTTCTCTCCTACTCGATCGAGGTACAGTTCCATTCATTATGCAATAGATGACCTTTCCACATCTTAAACCCCTTGAAATTCGACACGGTAAAATCCTCTTGAATTCTATCTCATCTGTGAAAGCGACATTTTCAATAATTGGAGACGAATCATATGAGTTCAATGTCACAAATGAAACTTATGCAGACATATTAAATAAAATCAATATGTCGCCAAATGCAGTTGTTATACTGGTAGATGGGATACCTGTTCCTTATGACTCTCCAGTTGTGTCATCTCATTCCGAGTTTTTAAAAGTTCTAAGTGGTGGGTAGGTCTCATATGGGATCTAATAACTTTAAAACACGTTCTGCAATTCCATCAGATATTCCCTATATTATGAATATCATCGACGGCGCATTACTCCAAACCGATCTGAAAATGCTTAAAACACGAATCTCTCGTAGAGATGTCATAGTTGCAGAATCTCACACTGCAATCATTGGGGTGATTATATTGGCAGAAAATGTAATCGATGCAATAGCAGTCAGATCCAAACGTCGTAATCAGGGCATCGGATCTGCTCTTGTATTTGCAGCAGCAGAACAAATAGAATCTCCACTTACAGCAGAATTCGATTTAACATCACTTTCTTTTTACCAACATTTGGGTTTTTTAATTTCCCCACTTGGAGAAAACAAGTATATTGGATTATATACAATCCCTGATTAGACTTGCACCTTCTTTTACAAGTTCTTCAACCATCTCTATACTGTTGCCTTCTGTGTATATCCGCATTTTTGGTTCTGTCCCGCTAGGCCTCATAAGAATCCATGAGCCATTTTCTAAAAGAACCTTAACGCCATCTGTATCATTAACCTGCTGTATCACTTCGCCTGCAAACTCATTTTTTATATTTCCATAAACTCTAGATAATATTTCTTTTTTATCAGTTTCTTGGCAAAATATACTCTGCGTTAAATTATGAATTTCACCATATTTTTCTAAAATCAAATCTATTCTGTCATCCAATGGCTTTCCTAAGTCCGCCTCCGCAGCAAGTTGCGCAATTAAAACCCCATCTTTTTCTCTAACATGCCCTCTCATAGAAAAACCTCCTGAATCTTCTCCTCCAAACAATGCATCATGAGATTTCATGGCCTGGGCAACCCATTTAAAACCTACTGGGACTTCAACAGCATATTGTCCATGAGCTTCTGCTATTTTATCAATTAAATATGTAGTTGAAACAGTTCTGACAGCTGGGCCTTTATCCAATTCCAGTAAGTATTCATAGAGCACTGCAAAAAGTAAATTCCCATCCAAACAACCTCTTTCTCTAGTTACAACCGCCACTCGATCTGCATCTCCATCATTTGCAATCCCAATCTCACCATCTCCATTTTTAATGGCATTGATTAACATTTTAAGATTCTCTTCCTTGGGTTCTGGCGAACCACCTCCAAAATTAGGGTCTAATTCATTCCTTATGGATATAACCTCTGCACCTGAATTTCTAAGAAGTTCATCTGTAATCCCTCTACCGCTACCATGCATAGCATCATACACTATTTTCATACCATTCAAATCTTTATTTATTAGATGCTTAACGTGAGAAGTATATGGTTCAATAATATCTACGATTTTAATTTTACCTCTGTCGGATCCAATTTTAATAGGATTTCTTATATAATTTTCCAATGAAGCCGTCACTTCTGGCAATGCAGGAGATCCATTTGAAGGTATAAATTTAATCCCATTATATTCTGGGGGATTATGAGACGCCGTCACGACAATTGCCCCTGCAAGTCCTTTATCTATTACAGTCCAAGCAGCGATGGGCGTAGGGCAGTCTCTATTGCAATAAATGACATCATAACCTGCAGTGACTATTTTTTCACCTAGTTCTTTGGCAAAACCTGGGGATGTTTCTCTAGCATCATAAATAATAACCACTACTTTTTTTTCATGCCCAACAGATTCTAAATATGCTGCAATAGCATCTCCCACTAAACCTACTCTTTCCAAAGTAAATATGTCCAGTGTGGCTCTCCAACCATCTGTTCCAAATTTAATCTCTTCCATACTTATTTTATGATCTTTATACCAGAAAACCTCTTCTGTTATTTATCAATATTAGTTCAACTCAATCTCTCATTTTCCACATATCTTATAAAATTGTCAAATATCTTTTTTGTTTCACATATTCTGTAGTACATTTCATCAGTCGATTCATGCAATATTTGATCAATTATTTCTCTAGTTACGAATGTGCCTTCTTTTTTTGGAGTGGTCTCTATCACAGTTTTTAAGTCATATTCTGGGTGAAATTGAACTGCCCATACAAGATCTTTATTCCACCCCTGAATTCCATATTCATTCTTGGCAATGATATTTCCTCCTGGTGGAATCTCAACAACAATATCGCCATGAGTGGAAAAAGAAATAAACTTTTTAGGAATTCCTTCGAACAACATAGGCTCCCCAATCTGATCCATCTCTTTATATCCGATTTCAAAATCTCCCATAGATTCGACACTGCCACCTAAAACTTCTGCAAGAATCTGGTGACCAAAACATATCCCCAAGTGTGGGATTCCTCTATCAACTGATTCTCTGAGCCATTCAATCAACCCTTGGATCCAACTTTCATCTCCATAAACAGATGAACGTGATCCTGTTATAACCACTGCATCAAAATTAATTTTTAAAGGAAAATCTCCTCTTGTAATATCATATTCTATCAACTCTATTCCCATTTCACGCCTGAAATTCCTACGCGTATGGCCATCATTATATGAAGCATCCAATACAGCTATTTGTAGTCTTTCCATTAGTCCATCTTTCTTATTACTGCCCATGCATTTATGATTCACGATCAAAAACGCCTTAAACTAGGCATTCATAACCCGAAACATGGTCGATTTAATGGGTGCTCTTCTTGGAGTTTCTCTTGCTGCTGCTTTTACAACCCTACATTTTTTCAGGGGACAACAATGGCAACCCCAAAAAGACATAACTCAACTTGTTAAATCTCAGCGGGCTTCCTCCGTAGCTGAAACTTCTTTTCAAGAACCAATGAGTAGGGCTTCAGGGGCGGTAGTAATTGGAACTTCTGAACAAGCAGAATCTATAGAACCTGGTGATGCATCTGTTTCTGGTGAATCTATTCAAAATAGTCCGCGTGACATACTCGATAGCGAGGCAAAAATATTCAAAATCGAATATGTCAAAGAAGGTGTGACTCTAGATGTTAGAGAAAACCAAACTCTTCTAGAGGCCGGGGAATCTCAAGGTTGGGATATGCCTTACGCCTGTAGGGAAGGTCAATGTCTTTCATGCGGCGGAAAAATAACAAATGGTAGTGCATCAGATTTCATTTTTCATGATGGCCAAGAAATGTTATCCTCAGATGAACTCGGATTAGGTTACTCTCTCACCTGCGTAGCATATCCTACGTCAGATATGCGGCTCGAAACAAACGAAGTACCTTAGCTTATTACATCAAAATGTATTAATTATGGGACTGTGCATCTAAAGATCATATTTAAGTCTTCTATGGTTAAATACAATATATGAAAATAGGAGTCATAGGACTAGGTCGGATGGGAGAATACATGTCTCGTCGTTTAAGGAACAATAATCATGAAGTATGGGGCTATAGAAGAAATCTTGAGGCGGCACATCAACTCTGCGAAGACGGCGCAATCAATGGTTATTCTAATGATATAAGTTCTTTAGTCCAGGAAGTACATGGAAACGAATCTGAAAGAGGTATTTTTCTAATGGTCATTCCTGCAGCATCAGTTGACGATACATTGTCAGAATTACTTCTCCATACTAGGCCCGGGGACATTATCATAGATCATGGAAACAGTAATTTTAAAGATAGCCGTGAGCGAGGGATCAATCTGTCTCAACAAGATATCGGATATATAGATTGCGGTACTTCTGGAGGTGTGTGGGGCGTAGAACGAGGATATTGTTTAATGATAGGCGGATCTGATGAAGATGTGAGTTATTGTGAACCAATCTTTGATGCTTTATCTCCTTCAATAGATTCTATTGAAAGAACCAATCCGGATACTGATATCACTCCTGCAGAAAATGGGTGGCTTCATTGCGGACCTTGGGGTGCAGGCCATTTCGTAAAAATGGTTCACAATGGCGTAGAATACGGCATTATGCAATCTTATGCCGAAGGATTCAATATACTTAAATCCGCAAACAAAGGGAAAGAATACATAGGAATAGATGCAGAAACTGCTCCTATGGAAGATCCTCAAAATTACCAGTATGATCTGGATATAGCAGAAATATCCGAGCTTTGGCGCCGTGGCAGTGTAGTTGGATCTTGGCTACTAGATCTAACCACCGCTGCACTTAGAGAATCTCCAGAACTAGACAATTATTCTGGTAGAGTTTCTGATAGCGGTGAAGGACGCTGGACAGTTAAATCTGCTGTCGATCTAGGCATTCCTGCACCTGCATTATCCGCTGCACTATTCGCTAGATTTTCTTCTCAAAATTCAAGTGTTTTCGCAAACAAAGTACTCTCAGCTATGCGATTTATGTTCGGGGGGCATAATGAAAAATAACAAAACATTTAATTTTGCAATCTCCAATTTTCTAAAAACTTAAAGGTATGGTATATGATCGATTTTCCAGAAACTTATAATCCTAAAGAAATAGAACCCAAATGGAGAGATCAATGGTTCGAATCTCAATTATATAGCTACAATGATACAGGTGCAGAAGATTATATAATCGATACACCTCCTCCTTACCCAACAGGGGACTTTCATATTGGAAATTCTCTTGGTTGGTGCTATATGGATTTCTCAGCAAGATACCACCGGCTTAAAGGGTATGATGTTTTATTTCCTCAAGGTTGGGATTGTCACGGATTGCCAACAGAGGTTAAAGTAGAAGAAAACCATAATATCCACCGGACAGAAGTCTCTCGAGATACTTTTAGAAAGATGTGTTCTGAATATACTGAAACGCAGATAAAATCCATGAAACAAGCCATGCTGGATCTAGGATTTTCTCAGGATTGGAAACACGAATTTAGAACAATGGACCCCAATTTTTGGGGGACAACTCAACTCTCCTTTGTTAGGATGCATTCAAATGGACACATATACCGCAACGAACACCCCGTAAACTGGTGTCCAAGTTGCGAAACTGCAATCGCTGACGCAGAAGTCGAAAACATAGACCGCAGCTCACATATCCACCATTTAATTTTTCATGGAGTAGAAGGAAAAAACATAGAAATAGCCACCACTCGGCCAGAGCTTTTAGCCGCTTGCGTAGCAATCGCAGTAAACCCCAATGACTCCCGTTACACTTGGGCACTCAACGAAAAATTTACAGTCCCTCTTTTTGAACACGGTATCAATTTAATTTTCGATGAAGCAGTAGATCCTGAATTTGGAACAGGCGCGGTTATGATTTGTACGTTTGGAGACAAACAGGATGTATCTTGGTGGATTGAACACAATCTTCCTCTGAGATCAGTTTTCACTGAAGATGGTCACTTAGGCGAATTAGCAGGCGATTTTAAAGGATTAACGATTGTTGAAGCAAAAAGTGCTATAATTAAAGCATTACATTCGAATAATTATTTGGTCAAAACAGAACCAATCGAACAGTCTGTAGGTGTATGCTGGCGCTGCGATACACCCATCGAAATTTTAAGCCGCGAACAATGGTTCGTTAAAGTCGACTCTGCAGAAATACTACAAAAATCCAATCTTGTAAATTGGGTACCTTCTTATATGTCAATTCGATTAAAAGAATGGGCAGATGGAATGGATTGGGATTGGGTAATAAGCCGTCAACGTGTATTCGCAACCCCAATTCCTGCATGGTTTTGCTCATCTTGTAATCATCCTATTGTTGCAAATGAATCCGAATTGCCTCTAGATCCAACAGAAACTCAGCCCTTACTTAAAATGTGTCCTCAGTGTGGGTCTTCCGATAGCTGGATTCCAGAAATGGATGTGATGGACACTTGGATGGATTCTTCAATAACTCCTTTATATATTCGTGGATGGCCAGACAAACCTTTCACCCCGACTTCACTTAGGGCACAAGGTCACGACATCATCCGAACATGGGCATTCTACACACTTCTGCGTACCACGGCATTAACAAACCAAGCACCTTGGAAAGAAGCCCTAATCAATGGCATGGTATTTGGAGATGACGGATATAAAATGTCCAAATCTAGAGATAATTTCGTTCAACCAACTCAGGTGATTCAAGAGTATTCTGCAGATGCTTTTAGGCAAGCAATAGCATTAGGTGGACAACCTGGAAGTGATATCCAATTTCAATGGAAAGAAGTTGTTAGTGCTTCTCGTTTCTTAACCAAACTTTGGAATATAGTACGTTTCTGTTCAAATCATTTCGATATAGATTCAATTTCGCAAATAACTCCTGAACGCCGTGACACCGATTTATGGATTCTTTCGAAACTAGATTTACTCATTTTAGAAGTTTCACAAGATATGGATCATTATCGATTCGATTCTGCTCTAAGAAAACTTAGAGAATTCATTAGACACGACCTAGCAGATAATTATCTAGAATTGGTTAAAGGTAGAATTTATGGCGATCAAGTTCCAGAAAAACAAGCAGCCATACACACACTATACACAACATTAAGTTCACTTATCATCATGCTATCTCCTTTTATTCCTTTCATCTGTGAAGAATTGCATTCTCATCTTCTCAATGCAACCCATAGTGTTCATTTAGAAACTTGGCCAGATTCATTTCTTGACTCTACCAACCAAGATTCTTCTGGGAGGACAATCGTAGAAGCTGCCCAGTGCATTCGGTCTTGGAAGTCTAATTCTGGAATGGCATTAAATGAAAAAATAAATAAGGTTGAATTATACACTTCAAGTGAATCCAAACTCGACACTTTAGACCTTTCCTCAACAATTAATGCCCCTGTATTCTTAAAACATGGAAATCCAAATATAACAATGGTGCCTGTGGCTTTAGAAATAGATTACAGTTCTATAGGTCCCATCTTCCGAAAAAAATCTAATGAAGTTGTAGCTGCTATCCAACAATTACCTTTATCTGAAATAAAGGAACAACTTAATTCACAAGATCATTTAAAAATCATATTTGAGGGATCCGAAATATCTATCAATAAAGATGCATTCATTCTCGTAGAAGAATATCAAACTAAAAGCGGAGACGATGTTGATGTAATTCAAATTAAAAATGCTACTATACTCATTTATCGTTAATCAAAATTCAGGTAGTTCTAAATATCTGAAAATCAATAGTTATTTTAAAAGATATGGATTCTATTTTAAATCAGGAGCTTATTTCTGAGCTACAAACTATTTTAAAAACAAACACAGGGCAAATATTAGTGGTCAATCCTTCCACTAAATTAATCACTTCTCTAACCAATCTTCTTCTAACTTCGCCAAATCCATATCCTCTACGAATAATTTCAGATGAATCGTTGATAAAAGAAACTATTCGAAATTTCGCAACCGCTAGTCATCTTTCAGAACTATCTTCTCAGGGAATATTGGAACTCAGAACCGCAACCACTTTGCCAAGAACAGAATCAATGCTAACTAGCAGTCATCTTGTTACTTTCATCGCCGCTGGAAATTCTATCGTAACTCTATCCACGCCATCCGAATCTCTATCTAATGATGTATATCTTTTCTATGATGATTTATGGTCTCAATCTGTCACTTTTCATATGCATACCCCTCCGATATCCGACATTAAAAATTCTCTCGATGATCGATTTGGAAATTCATTTAAATCAGATTTTATCATCGCTCTTTCTTCCCTATACAAACTCCCATCCAGTCAACATTTATTCGACGAAATAGCCTTAAGTTTATTAATTGCTGCACGGAATGAAGTTCTTCTATATGATATTTCTCGTTGGGCAGAAGATGTGGGTATTGCAAGCAGAGCCACTATCTCAAGAACAAAAAAATTTCTAGAAGGGGCGAATTTAATCACCACTGAAAACATCCCTGTACGTTCTGGCCGTCCTCGTTTACGTTTATGCATGGCTCATCAATCTCTAATGGAGTGTCCCGTAGAAAATTTACTTCTAACTGCACTGGAGCTAGCATCTGAAAAAACATCACGCAAACCATAAACATCTGTATCTCGAATGTTATATAGTGAAAATAGGTCTCATTGGGGATTCCGATTCAGTAGATTATCTCCATTCTACTCTAAAAAAATATAATATTGTTTCACTCCAACTCAGCCCAAATAACATTTTCAAAAATAACCCGGACAATTTATCATTATTAATCGCAGTCGACCACATTGGGTCTAAACTATTCAATAAATTAAACACGCATATAGATTTCCCTTGGATGGCAGCAGAAATAGGCGGTATTGGGGGTCATTCTATTCCTGACGCAATAGGTTCAGT
>CAWVSO010000023.1:0-9900 GCA_963932585.1 uncultured euryarchaeote | reverse complement strand
TATTGTATGAAATTTCAGGCCTAACTAGCTATGTAGCACTTGTTGCACGTGAAATGGGCTTGCCTATGATTGCTGGAATTTCTCTTCTTGAAACTATAGCAGACCAAACTATTGTTACCATGGATGGCGAGCGAGGATTATTGTACAATGGAAATATTCTATCAACTCGTTATAGCTAAAAATTCACCAACGAAATTAATTTATTCCTAAACGCACCGTAAAAATTAAGTTGCCAAGGCACAATTAAGACGTGTGTCAGCTTCATCTTCGCCCCCTCAAACTTCACTTGCCCTACTATTACTCTTAGCAGGAATCGGATTATCTGCGGCAGAGGCAATAATCCCTGGTTCCCATTTTATAGTTTTAGGAGTAGCACTAATATCTGCTGGAATTTTGGGAATACTCATCACTCCTCTAAATAATCCCTTTGCGCTTTCTCTTATGCTAGTAATCTTCGGTGGCATAGCACTTTATCTTTTCAGAACACTAGACATATATGGTGGAAAAGGCCTCTTTAGAACCGAAGATGTAGATAGTCTAACTGGGAAAACTGGTTATGTTGTAGAATCTGTAACCTCACGTGGTGGAAAAGTAAATCTTTATCATGGTGGTTTTGATCCTTTATATTCTGCAAGATCAAACGGTGAAGAAATGGCTGCTGGAACTGAAATCATAGTCATTGAACCTGGGGGCGGAAATTTATTAGTTGTAGAATCTGCACCCCAAAATAAGTAAACCATAAATTTATTTTTTATCCATTGGAAACCTACTATTTTTAACCCCCTCTATCTCCTCAAAATAATTATCCTATTTTATCTCTGCATGTACAACCTTTAATACCTACAAATCTGAATATATTCCATGCTAACCACATATCTCTTACAAGAAACATCTGGCAATTCGTTATCTCTTCTAACCGCTATACCTCTGTTAATTTTAGCGATTATAGTCGTTAAAAGTATGGTTGTAATAGTAAATGCATATGAAAAAAAAGCCCTAACAATCTTCGGTGAATACCGTGGTTTGCTAGAACCTGGAATTCGATTTGTTCCTCCATTTGTTTCTCGTACTTACACATTTGATATGAGGACACAAACATTGGATGTCCCCCGACAAGAAGCAATAACTAGGGATAATTCTCCAGTCAGGGCAGACGCAGTTGTATATATCCGTGTCATGGATGCAAAGAAAGCATTTCTAGAAGTTACGGATTATAAAATTGCTGTAATGAATCTTGCCCAAACAACTCTGAGGGCAGTTCTAGGGGATATGGAACTCGATCAGACTCTAAGCAAAAGGGGAGTGATCAATTCTAGAATCCGAGAAGAACTAGACAAACCCACAGATGCATGGGGCATCCGGGTAGAATCAGTAGAAGTACGCGAGGTGAGCCCTTCTCCAGATGTTCAGCAGGCAATGGAACAACAAGTTTCTGCTGAACGCCGAAGGAGAGCCATGATTTTAGAAGCTCAAGGACAAAGGCGTAGTGAAATAGAAGTGGCAGAAGGCAATAAAAAAGCCGCAATAATTAGAGCACAAGGTGAAAAACAAAGCCTAATTCTAAAAGCACAAGGTGGGGCCATATCAACTGTTCTAAGCGCAAAAGCATCTGAAGCAATGGGCGAACGAGCTATTATTAACCAAGCTCTCAACACAATCGTTTCAGTAGGTCAGGGTGAGTCCTCCACTATAATTATTCCACAGGAACTCACTTCTCTTCTAGGGCGTTATGGAAAACACTTGTCCGGTAGTGATGTTTCAGATAATGGATCTGCATTAGAGAGCCTCTCTTTCGATAAAAATACACTTAAATTACTAGGGTTGGACAATGTAAACAAACTTCTTAGTGATCTGGATAAAGAACTCCAACTTTCTCCATTAGCTTCCACCAATATAGGGGCTCTTGACGAAGAAGTAGATACAGACGACAAAGATATCTTATCTGGTTAATTTTAACTCAATAAATTCAGCTCAAAAGATTAATGCTTTAGTACGTTCAGTTTCGGTGCATGGCCGACTCGGTATCGGTGAGTGTAGTCCTCCCTGCATACAACGAAGAATCAACAATACGTAATGCAGTTGAAAATACTCTCGCTACTCTTTCAAACTTCCTTTCCAAAGGACAATACGAGATAATAATAGCAGAGGATGGATGCACCGACAATACATCTATTATATCCTCTGAATTAGCTAGATCCCACGAGGAAGTTCGGCACTATACAAGTCCATCGAGATTAGGTCGAGGAACTGCAATCACTCATGCATTCGAGATAGCAAAAGGCACTACCCTAGTATACATAGACTCCGATCTAGCAACTGATAATAAACATCTAGAGGAACTTATAACCATAGTTTCATCTGGATCAGCACACATAGCAACTGGGTCAAGATGGTTCCCTGGAACTAAAACAGAAAGGCCATTGCACAGATCACTTTTAAGCAAAGGATTTAATTCACTTGTCCGTTTACTTCTCAAATCTAATTTGTATGATCACCAATGCGGATTCAAAGCATTCGACAAAGAAATATTTCTCATTCTTTCACCAGATATGCGAAACACGCATTGGTTTTGGGATACTGAAATTCTAATCAGGGCTCAAAACTCAAATTTTAAAATAGCCGAATTTCCAGTTTCATGGACCCCACAACGTGATACAAAAGTTGACATTTTTAGAGATGTTTTTGCTATGTCATTAAGTATACTGAGACTTTGGTGGGAATTGTTCATCTCCCCTCTCATAACGCCATTAAATTCTTCTATTTTTGGTTTTTTTATTTCAGCTTTAGCATTAATTTTAATGGGGTCTTATCTAGATTTGGATCCTTTATTTTTCTACATATTCCTGTCCAATCCAGTTTTCCTTATCGCTAGTGTGATAGTATATCTACTTTCTTGGCCCATTAGGGGACTTAGGTATAAAGAAATAATTTCTCAGTTAGGTTTTCCTGTATCTCTTGGTTTCTTAACCAAATCAATATTCATTAGTCAAACCTGTAATTTAATAATACCTGCGAGAATGGGAGATGCCGCCCGTGCCTATATTCTAAAAACCAAAAAACAAATTCCTTATGTATCCGGTTTCGCATCTCTAGTTTTCGAGAGATTATTCGATCTCTTAACAATAACCATTCTAGCAACAGTTGTTTTTGTAACAACTTTAATTTTAAACGGTCAAGAATCTCTATTCTTCCTAACTAATAGCGCAGGACAAGCGACCTATAGTGGAAAAATTGCTTTCCAGCTCGCAGTTGTCATAGGATTCATAACAATTTTTCTATTTTCTTTACTATTTTTCACTTCCAAAAAAGAATCGCACAGAATTTCAAATCTAATAAAACTATTCAGTAATGATCTGTATGCGCAGCGTTTTTCTTCATTATTAGAAACTTTCATAATGCGTATACAGCAACTTGTATCAAATCCAAAAGTCACCGTTCGAATTGGTATATTCAGTATTTTAATCTGGTCACTTGATGTTATAGTCGCAATTATAATTCTATTTTCTTTCAAACCCAATATACCTCTTAATACTATAATTTTTGCATGTTTTTTCGCAGTTAGCATTGGAAACTTATCCAAGGTTCTACCGCTTTCTTCAGGTGGAATTGGGCTTTATGAAGGGGCATTCACATTACTCATGGTAAACTTAACTGGGATCTCTCCAGATCTAGCTTTGGGCATTGCAATAATCGATCATGCCATAAAAAACATCGTCACAATAGCAGGGGGGACAATTTCTATATTCGATCTTAATATTTCCTTAGGCAAAACTCTACAACGACGATAATTCACCAAAATTTTCAACAATAGTGTGCCGCACGATTCCCGGATAAGCTAAATACTATGAATCGCAGGATCTCAATATGGAATTCAGTTCTTTCTTATTAGCAGCTAGTCTAACTAGTTTAATTGATATCCCAAAGTCAATAGACAAAGCTGATGTTATAGAATTTAGAATGGATCTATCTTCCAATCCAATTTCTGAATTATCTTCTTATGAAGGTGAACTTCCTATAATTGTGACCAATAGGGTAGAATCGGAAGGCGGGGGATCTCCAGAAAGTCCAGGGCGCATAGATTTACTTTGCAGGGCAATGGAAATCCCTGCAGTAGAAGCGATAGATATAGAACTTTCTGCTGCCCTTTCCAGTATTGGAGAAAAAGCTATTGACTTTGCAAAAACGCATGGTGTATCTACTATTATATCTACTCATGATTTCAACTCTACCCCTTCTCTGGGTGAACTAGATTCTATCCTGCGGCATTCAACAGAAATAGGCGATTTAGGTAAATTATCTGTCACAGCACAGAGCGAAGGAGATGTCATTTCATTAATGCTCGCCACGTGGAATAGTTCTATGCGAGGAGAAACTGTAGCCACCATTTCTATGGGCCCCATAGGAATGCATTCTCGTGTAATTGCACCATTTTATGGTTCTAAGCTTGGGTATGCTTCCCCCGATGAAAACAATATAACTGCACCTGGACAGTACACAATTCAGGATATGCGCAATCTACTCAATCTACTATCCTAATCTATTATCCATTCTCCCAACCGAAAGATTAAATTTATTCGAGGCATATAAAATTTCTGTGCAGATCCCAAAAAAACGTGTTATAATAGCTATACTTCTATCCTTTCTCTATCCTGGACTGGGTCATGTTTACCTCAAAGCATGGATACGCGCAATTGCTTGGTTTCTCCTATCTTTAGCAACTGCAATGATAGTTGTACCTGATTCTTTAATCAATGCCGTAGAATCTGGAGGAATTTCAATTTTATTCTCCCAACCCCCCGAATTACCATTTGAGGTATATGCCTCATTGCTTGCGGTTAGATTTTTCAATATTTTGGACACATATCTCCTTGCAAGTGCCCAAACAACTACATTAAATTCTTCTCTTATTTGCACTCAGTGTGGCGGTTCTCTCGATCCTGATATATCATTTTGTCCATGGTGCACTGCCATTCCGCAATAAATATAATCCCAATTTCTCTATCGAAGAATTTTTCCTTCTTTCCATTTCACATAGCTTATAGTGAAACTTCCTTGGACAAATTGGGATCATGTAATAAAATTAGATCCTGATAAAGAATTGCCCCAAAATGTGTCGTATGAAGATGTCTGTTCCACAGGAACCGATGCAATTGAAATAGGGGGAACTACCGGAGTAACTAGTTCTAAAATGGAAAAAGTAATCCAAGCTTGTTGTGATTATGGAGTTCCCATCTACCAAGAACCATCTAGTGTCGGTGCCGTGGTTCACCACGAAAACCTAGATGGCTATCTTGTACCAATAGTTCTCAATTCAGATAGTTCAGCTTGGATAGTTGGCGCACACAAAGAATGGGCAAAATTAGATCCAAATATAATGTGGAACTCAACTTGGGTAGAGGCATATATAGTTTTAAATCCTGACTCTGCAGTTGCACATTACACCAATGCAGATTGCAACCAAACCCCTGAGGATGTGGCAGCGTATTCCATAGTCGCTGAGAACTTATTCAAACAATCAATAATATACATAGAATATTCTGGAATTTTTGGCGATCCTTTAACTGTACAAACTGCACACGATGCTCTATCAAGTTCTTCTCTATTCTATGGCGGCGGAATAACAAATTATGAGTCTGCACATGAAATGAAAAGTCATTCAGACACGATAGTAGTGGGAAACTTACTTTATGAAAAAGGAATTTCAGCAGTAAAAGAAACCATTCGCGGCGCAAAAGATGCATCTTAAGCCCAACACGTAATATTTTAAACCCCGCCAATTAGTTATTTTCTATGGAAGCCCGAACTTTAATCAAAGACTCTTCTCCAGGAGATATTATAACTGCATTCGGGTGGGTGCATGAAATAAGGAATTTAGGCGGGCTAACCTTTCTTCTCCTGCGAGATCGGAGTGGGATCTTACAAATAAAATTTGAGAAAGAAGCCATTTCTAAAGAAATGCTAGATCTACTTGATCAACTCTATCGCGAAAGTGTCATTTCTGTAACTGGGGATATTGTTTCTGAAAACAGAGCTCCAACTGGACTGGAACTAATTCCTCAATCAATGACCATTTTGTCACTTTCAGAACCAAATTTACCTATAGATCCTTCGGGAAAAGTCACCTCAGAAATGTCCACCAGACTAGATAAAAGATGCATAGATCTTAGAAGGCCAGAAACAAAGGCAATTTTTGAAATAAGATCTGAGATTCAAAAATCCATACGCCACTATTTAAACGACATAGGGTGCATTGAAATTAACACACCAAAAATAGTTGCCACTGGAACTGAAGGTGGAACTGACTTATTCCCCATCGCATATTTCGGCCAAGAAGCGTTCATGAATCAATCCCCTCAGCTTTTCAAACAACTCGTAGTGGGGGGCGGTTTGGAACGAGTTTTTGAGATAGGTCCGATTTTCAGAGCAGAAGAACACAACACGCCTCGCCATTTAAACGAAGCAACTTCTATAGATTTTGAAGCCGCATTCATAGATCAAACAGATGCAATGAACATAGCTGAAGATGTTATATTGACTGCGTATGATGCAGTATCTAAAAACTGCTCTGAACAACTTTCCTTGTTAAAACTACCAAGCCCTCTTCTCATAAAACCAAAATTCCCAAAAATCACATATGATTCTGCAATTGATATGATAAATGATTCTGCTGAACTCCCTGATTTATTAAATTGGGGCGACGATCTATCTACACAATCAGAAAGAATCTTAGGTTCTATAGTCAATAGTCATTATTTCATAACTAACTGGCCAAGCGATGCAAAACCATTTTATATACAAAATCAAGAAGATAATCCTGAAATTTCAAAAGGGTTCGATCTTATGCATCCATCAATGGAATTGGTATCTGGTGGCCAACGTGAACATAGATACAACAATCTAGTTGATTCTATTGAGAATAAAGGACTTAATCCCAAAGCATTCAGTTTCTATGTCGATATGTTTCGATATGGTATTCCTCCTCATTCAGGGTGGGGGATGGGTGCTGACAGGCTAGTAATGAGCATGCTACAAATAGATAATATTCGCGAAGTCGTTCTTTTCCCTCGCGACCGTCAACGCCTCTCTCCTTAAATTCAATATATTAAATCCCGAATAACCCCCTCCATTCAGTGAAACAATAATGAGTTATAATCAAATTACAACATTTATACCTGGCCATGTTTCATTATTATTCTCTCCATTTTTTTCTTCCAATCCTCTTCAATCTGGATCAACAGGAGCTGGCATCAATCTATCAGATGGGGTGACTTTCACAGCATCTATAGCGGACGAGTCAAAATTAATTTTAAATGGATTGAATGTTGATATTTCTGCAGTCACCACTGTGTTGAACTCATTTTCTCAACCAGTACGAATAGAGGCAAAAACTAACCTGCCTTTAGGTGCCGGATTTGGTCTTTCTGGTGCAATTTCTCTTGGATCTGCAATATCTGCACACAATGTCCTCAAAGTCTCTACTTCTATGTCAGAATTAATAAGCTTAGCACACCAAGCAGATGTCTCTGCTGGGACTGGTCTAGGGGATGTTATGTCACAGGCCAGGGGCGGTGTTCCCATCCGTCTCAATCCAGGTGGCCCCGGGCATGGGTCACTAACTGAGATCGAGTCAGATGCCACAATAGAATACATTTCTCTTGGGAGCGTAGATACTAATTCAGTTTTATCTGGAAATATTTCCCAAATACAATCTATGGGGAAAAAATATCTTGATTTACTTCTAATCAATCCTTCTATAGATTTACTTTTTGATTTGGGTTATGATTTTGCCACCAATACAAATCTCATTACACCTGCCATAGATGAAATTATCAATTCTGTAATTGACAATGGTGGAAAAGCTTCTATGGCAATGCTAGGTGAGACTGTAATTGCTCTTGAAACAGGTCTAAGTGATGCAGGATATACTCCCGAAACATGCACTATCTATAATTCACAACCTCATCTAATATAATCTAGTTTTTCACGTTAGGTGACATCAATAAAAACATGGATTCTATCCCTTCTGACCATCCGCGATATCAATCATTACTTTTACGGGATAGAATAGTTTCAGGAATTCAAAAAGGCATAACTAGTCAACATGGTCTAGTTGCACATGGGCGCGGAGAGGCCTTTGATTATTTATTATCTGAGAAAACCCTGCCTTCAGCAAACATCGCAGCAAAAGCTGCAGCAGCACAGTTATTCTTGTCAAAAAAATCCGTGATAAGTATAAATGGAAATACTGCTGCTCTAGTTCCTTCCGAACTAATATCTCTCTCAAATCTAACAAAATCAAAAATGGAAGTAAATCTATTTCATAGGACAGATTCACGTATTCATGCTATAATCTCCCATTTAAATTCTTTTGGGGCAAAGGATGTATTGGGTATATCTCCTGATTCAAATTTACCCGGAATTTCTCACGATCGTGCAAAAGTTACTTCTGAAGGGTTGTACTCTTCAGACACGGTATTAGTTCCTCTAGAGGATGGCGATAGAGTAGAATCATTTAACAAAATGGGAAAAACAACAATTGTAATAGATCTCAATCCACTGTCTCGTTCTTCTCAATCTGCAACTATACCTATAATAGACAACGTACACAGGGCAATTCCAAACATCATCCGGCATTTCGAAATAATATCTCTTC
The DNA here is from genome assembly GCA_963932585.1 of uncultured euryarchaeote. Lineage (GTDB taxonomy): Archaea > Halobacteriota > Halobacteria > Halobacteriales > Hikarchaeaceae > Hikarchaeum. Next base: position 1,247 of record CAWVSO010000023.1, on the reverse strand, counting down.
TCCCACCAGAAAATTCCATGCATATACTCAAAAAATTCAGCCGAAACGAATCACTCTCCGAGGCAGAAAAAAAGATTCGGTTAGGCCCTTTATAATCTCTTTATGTCGGCCTTATTTATTAAATTCTGGATCCAATTGAATTCTAGATGCTTGAGGTCCTGTTTGATCCTGGTATTTTGATCCTCTCGTCTTCCCATATGGCCTTTCAGCTGGAGTTTTTAGTTCTGTAAATATAACTTGTGAAATTCTCATCCCGGGAGTCAATGCAACTGGGGCACTGCCTAAGTTGGAGAGTTCTAAAGTTATCTGACCGCGATATCCTGGATCAATCACTCCTGCAGTAGCATGTATCACAACTGCTAATCTTCCCATTGACGATCTACCTTGAACATGAGCGATCAGATCTGGTGGTATCTCGACCCTTTCTTTTGTAGTTCCCAAGACAAAATCGCCTGGGTGCAAAATAAATTCTTTTCCATCTTCCACGATAGTTTCACGAACATATTTAGAAACCTCAATCTCAGAATTCGGGTGAATACATGGTATGTCTGTTCGTCGAAATTCTAAAAATTCTTTTCCCAATTTAAGATCTACGCTTGCAGGCTGGATCTGTAAATCCCAATCATCAAGAGGATCGATAACAATTTCTCCCGATTTTATCCTCTGCCGAATGTCTACATCAGAAAGTATCATTACCCTATATGTTCTCGCAAACGAAATAAAAATTCCCGTATGGTGCGGAGTATCAATTCTTATAATTTTAATGCAGAAAAACAAACTAAAACTCCCCTCATCACACTGTTTGAACACCTCAATCAGAAATGTTATAGGCTTTTATCTAACTATCACTTCCAATTACACATGAAGCAGGCCATTTTGGTACGTTCCGATATAAAAATGACTCCTGGAAAACTTGCTGCCCAAGTAGCGCACGCATCTTTGTCTGCATATTTAAAAACAGATAATGCAGACCAAAGACTTTGGAAATCAGAGGGTCAAACAAAAATAGTGCTTAAAGTCTCAGATGAAAGTGTTTTATTCACATTAAAAGAACTAGCCAAACGCAATAATATACCCACGGCACTCATTAGAGATGCAGGACGTACGCAACTGGAACCTGGGACTATCACTTCCCTTGGGGTGGGGCCTGCAAATGATTCTGATGTGGACAATATAGTTCGAGATTTCTCTCTTTACTAATGCTATCCTCATCACCCGAAGAATGTTCTATTGGAATTAATTATTTC
>CAWVSO010000022.1:0-9953 GCA_963932585.1 uncultured euryarchaeote | reverse complement strand
AGAATAAATTCTAAATGGGTCGATAAGTTCCGTTGTTGTCATAAGCAATTTTTGTATTGCAATAGAAGAATCCATTTTTGAAATTCTATTATCCTTTGAAGATCGCAAAAGAAATATATTATTGATTTTTCCAGTTTTCGAAATAAATTTTTCTGAAATATTTATTCTCTTACTGATTTCAAAATTAATCACTGCCTCAAGCCCAAATAACAGTAACTGGTGCTTAGCTACCCACTTCTTCCATTTTGGGTGTTTATAATCAATAATTTTTCCTGTTAATGTGTATGGTGAAATCCCAACAGAAGTTGGGTATGAATATGCATGTCCATCTTCCGATATTATGGTCAAATCATCAGACATAAATTTCTTATTTTTGCCATCAACCAATGAAAGAACAGTCGATGTTTTCCCTGTATCTCTCATGCCCGAAATGAGGTGGCAATTCTCTCCATTTGAAATGCACCCAGAATGAACTAAAGCATGGCCACTCTGGATAAATTTAAATAATAACACAGTATTGAACAAGTTAGTAACATCTCCGAAACGTTTGAAATCTTTTGTAAATGAAATTCTAGTATTCTCCTCTAGATTTTCAATTAGAAGCTTAACCTTCAAAAAAGGCAATCTATAATCAATTGCTAGTCTGTGTTCATCATGCCCCATGAAAAAAATACTGCAACGGTACATTTCATTTTCAGAAAAAGGCAGCAAAACGGACTCTTCTATAAAGTCTATGTCTATTGTCCCTGTCATGTCGGTCAAATCCACTCTAAAATATTCTGGAACAGGCACATCAATATTGGTCCGAATATTTATGATGTCATGAATTGAGTAGTACCGATAACCATTTTGAGGATCATGTGGCATATATATTATTATTGTGCCATGCGGTCACCTTATAGTTAGCCCCTACGATTTCGATTTTGGAATATAACCGAAGGTATATTAAAATCCGGATCCAACTTACAATTGAATCCGAACTTACTAAGAAAAAAACACCATGTTATTCTGTGCTATCATAATACCAACTTTGAACGAAGAAGCTCAAATTGGAAATTTAATTCAAAGTCTAAAAGAAGACGCATATGATCATAAAACCATTATCATAGTAGATGGCGGGTCAACAGATAAAACAGTTGAAATTGCAGAAACAAACGGGGCAGTCGTTATACACGAAACAGGCGAACAAAAATCTCTCCCTCTAGCAAGAAATCAAGGGGCAAGATATGCTATAAAAGAATACAAAGCTGATATTTGTTGTTTCATTGATGGGGACCTAACACTAAGTCAAAATTTCATATCCCATGCAATGGATCATTTTAATACTGATCCAAAAATTGTTGCGGTTAGAACCGTGGCAAATTCGATTAGGGATTCATTCCTGATGAAATCATATTCTCCAGTGGAGGATATAGTTCAATTAATCGATACACAAAGTAATTCTCCACCCCCACCTGCGCATTTTTACCGTTCTGATGTGTTTGAAATTGCAGGTGGATTCGAACCACTTGGGTTCAGAGAAGATTGGACTTTTTATAATAAAGTAAGAGAAATTTCAAAACAATCTGGAGGTTTAATAGTGCTGGAAGAAAAATGCATTAGGTATGGTAGATTTAATTCTATTGCTGAATTTTTCAAACAACAGGAATGGTATGGGCGAACATTCTTTCCATATTTGGAATATGCTGGCCTAAAACGTAGCCTGCGAGATCTTTCGATCCTTGCACCAATCTTCTATGTTTTGGGCATTTTAATTGCTATACTTATTTTTATAGTCACAAAAAATGAACTCATACTGGTATTTGGAGTCCCATTCTGCTTAAAATTAATCAAGGTACTGTATGAGAGTATAAAATACAAATCTGGGTATATTTTGCCTCATTTCTTCCTTAATTCACTTGGAAATTATTTTTTCATAGCAGGAATGATTAAATATATATTCGGCGATAAAAGGCTATCTCGTGGGGACGATTAAGCCATCAAAATATCTTCCATTCACTATGAAAAAATATTCAAGCTATCTGGGTACAATATCATCCAATTTAATCTCTATATGGGGGAGTATATGTGGTATATTCGAGTATCAAATTATGGCAAACTTGGTGGGGGCATGGGTCACTTTAAATGGTGAAAAAATTGTGTCACATGGGGTTGTTCTAAATGTAAATAATAATCAGATTACTAATTCTGTTAAATATCACCTGTTCTCTCAAAAATACGAGGTGCAAGAATTCAATTTAATCCAAAAGTATTTTCAACCGAACATAGATGTTGTAGAATTTGGTGGAGGTATCGGTTTTATTTCTTGTATCATCGGAAAAAAAATTAACCCTCTAAATAAACATATTGTAGTTGAACCAAATCCATTTTTATTGAGGTTACTAAACTCAAATAAATTGTTAAATAATTGCAACTTTAAAATAATTTCTTATGCATATTCTTCGCACACATCTAATGTTTTGTTGGGTATAGGCGGTCCATTTGAATCAGGTCATATAACCACTGCATCTAAAAATACAGTTGAGGTCCCATCAATCAACCTCAAAGAAATGGTTAAAAAATACGATTTGAATCAATTCTTTCTAGTTGCGGATGTGGAGGGAAAAGAGTTTGATCTCATAAAAAAAGAATTCCAAATTTTATCTTCACATTGTCCTATGGTTTTAATAGAATTCCATGATCAATTTGGTTCAATGGAGTCCATGATTGATATATTTATTCACGGAGGGTACTCCTGCGAAATGCAAGAAAACACTTGTCTTTTTATTCGAAAATAATTTTTAGATCATTCATTATTCCTCATAAGTTTCATAATGGCATCATTAAATTTTTCAGCTTGGTTTTTCTCAGTTAGATCTGATACTTCCTCTCTATGAGCATTTCCAGTTTTAATCCTATCTTTCTCACTCATTTCATGCAGTTTTTTGATACCTTCATATATGCCATCAACTGTGGCAGAAACAATTTGATTTTCTGGAATGAGGGTTTTAGTGCCAACTTGATCAGTCACAATTGTTGGGGTCGCCGAGAGCATAGCTTCCAAACTAGCAACTGGAAATGCATCTGATATTGAGGGCTGTATGTACACACTAGCTTCGTTTAGAATATCTGTTAGCCTGTCGATAGATACATTTCCTGGGGTTTGTATATATTTTTCTTTTGAATATCTTTCATTTTCATGCCCCGAACCCACAATGATCAATTTGGCGTCCGAGTCTATTGTATTTACAATTTTTCCAAATGATTCACCCAATCGGGCATAATTTTTTGAATCTCTATTGTTCCCAATCGAAACAACTGTAAAATTCTCTTGACTAGATTTAGGAGTTAGCCCAATCAATGAATCATATTTTTCGTCACCTATTGGCGGATGCACAATCTCATGATTAACAGATCCTATGTGTGGTTTACACCATTCATATGCGAGATCGCTAACTGAAATACACCCATCTATGGATATATTTACAAATGGCTTGATAAGTTTCCATACATGTCTAGTTTTCTTTTTCTGCAATGTATGAAACGTTTCATCAGCAGCTAAATATATGCACTTGGATCTTCTATTTTTCACTGTTTTATAAACCAGCATCGTTTGCAATACAGACGAACCCTCTGCGACCACTACATTGTATTTACTTGGAATTTCAATCCCTGTTATCGCGCGTTTAAAAATATTCCTTATATTTGAACCGCCCCCATTATTATTTCTAAACCTGCCCTCAAAATGCTTGTATTCACAACCAATAGCATTTCCAAACACTCTATGGGCTGGATGTGGCCTCTCCCCCTGATAAATCATACACGCGGGACCTATGTCTTCATTTTTTCTCAATGTCATTTTTATTTCCTTAATTTTATCCTCCCATCCGATCCAGATACCACTCATCCAAATTTTATGATGTTTATTCTATCTATATTTACTAACCTTGCTTAATTTGTTCACTGATTTCCAACGTCATAAGGTTTTTCCAGTCTTACTGGAGTTATTAACTATGAAACGTGCGCTTTTGTTTAACTCTTTATTTGTTAAACTTCAACAATTAATCAAAAAGCGATATGTAGAAATTTCTCTTATTTTTTTATTTATATTTATGCTTTGGGTTAGGATGAGATCCTATACTTCTTTTTTCATAGAAAATCAAATATATCTAGCAGGAAATGATCCTTGGTACCATCTCAGGATGGTAAATTATACTATATTACATTGGCCATCAACAATGCCTTTTGACATTTGGACCAACTTCCCATATGGGACTCATGTTGGTCAATTTGGAACTCTATATGATCAAATCATAGCTACCATTGCACTTATTATTGGTTTGGGGAATCCCTCTGTTGAACTTGTTCTAACCATACTCATAGTCACTCCTGCAATAATCGGATCATTAATTATAATCCCAACATATCTTATTGGAAAGCATTTTTCTGGAAAAATGGGGGGGTTATTCTCGGTTATACTTCTCTCGCTTTTACCCGGTCAATTTCTCCATAAAGGATTGGCAGGATTCGCAGACCATCATGTAGCGGAGCCACTTTTTCAATCCTTTGCGATTCTAACGTTAATATTCTCATTAACTATCTGCATGAAAGATAGGCCCGTCTGGGAACTAGTAGAGGCACGTAACATAAACAGTTTAAAAAGACCTCTTTTTTGGGGCATTTTAACCGGTTTTGCAACACTAGTTTATCTTTGGATATGGCCACCAGGCGTGCTGCTAATTGGCATTTTCGCGTTGTTCTATCTATTCCAATCATTCCATGATCATATCTCTGGATTAAACCTAGATTATATAGCATTCATTGGTACTACAAGCATGCTTTTCGTTGGCATTGCACTTCTTTTTTCTGTAGATTTACCAAACCCTGATCAATTAACTTCAGGTCTTAATTTCAGAGTCACAACATTTTCACTTCTTCATCCTATGCTTGCATTTTCACTGGCTATAGCCTGTTCTTTTTCAGCATGGCTTTCTCGTTTTTGGAAACGTAATAATTTATCTAGATGGAGTTATCCATTTGCTATTCTAATTCTTCTATCTGTTCTATCATTGGTGTTTTATCTACTTTTCCCTGATGTATTTGGAATTCTACGAAGAAATTTAATTAGGACTTTTGGATTCAACATATCTGAGGGGACTAAGACCATAGCAGAAGCACAATCTTTGTTATCTCTTTCAGATCCTTCGTCAGGAATCAGCTGGATCGATGTCATACGAAGAGAATATGGATTTATTTTCTTCACGGGACTTTTTGCACCTATATTGGCATTGATCAACTATCGAAACAAAGAAAAATCCAATCCTGGAATTATACTGTTATTCACATGGTTTTTTGTAATTGGTGTGTCAGCATTCACACAGCTCAGATTCAATTATTATTTCGCAGTGCCTCTTGTGATACTGAATGGATATGTACTAGCACATATATTTAATCTATTTAAATTATGTCAATTTCAACCTATCACGCTCCGTAAAATTGGTGTCATTTCAATTGTATTTTTATTATTCTTAGCTCCACTTGCCATACCAATGCAGATTGGTGGAACTGAATCAAATCCAATCCAATCCTATACTGTATTTAATATTTCAGAAGATATTCCTATGGGCGATGTAGTCTACTGGGACTCTGCATTGCAATGGATGAAAACAAATACTCCTGCTGAAGGCACTTATGGAGGGTCATCCAATAAAATCGATTATTATGGTACAATTCAACAAAACCATTTGGGACCTAGTGGAGCAGGGGATTTTGAATACCCCTCTGGTGCTTACGGAGTCATGTCTTGGTGGGATTATGGACATTGGATTACTTTAAGGGCGGAAAGAATCCCTGTAGCCAATCCATTTCAAGAAGGTGCTGTAATTGCAGCAAATTATTTACTTTCTCAGAATGAACTGGAATCCGAAGAAATACTTGAAACCATAAACGAAGGTTCTGGTGTACGTTATGTGATGTTAGACTGGCAAATCGTATCTCCTGGGATAAAGCTTTATGCACCTACAATATTCAAAGATGGTGTATCTCAATCTGATTTTCAACAACTTCTATTTCAACAAACTGAACAAAACATTTATTCTTTATATCATCTTCTTCATCCTTCTGCATATTACAAAAGCCAAATGGTTCGACTTTATCACTATCATGGAAGTGCAATTAACCCTCTGCCAATAGTTATCGATTGGGAACCCATGCCTGGATTTGACCCGGGGTACAATAAATCTGAACCTGTTGGGGAATCTTCATTCCATTCATTCTCTACAATAGAAGAGGCAGAGTTTTTCGTAGAAAACACGCCAACTTCTCAAATAGGTGGGATCGGCACGTTCTCCACAGAATCGATTTCTGCACTTGAACACTATAGGCTGGTATATGCTTCACCGGATGTAATTCAAATTTCTCCATATTATGTCCACACTGATTCTTCATGGGTCAAAATTTTCGAACGGGTGCCTGGTGCAGAAATAACAGGCATTACCTCTCCCAATTCAATTGTAATGGCAAAAGTCACTATGAATGTTCCTACAACCGCATCCGAGTTCAATTACACCCAATATGCAAATTCAGATTCTTCAGGAAAATTCTCTATGACTCTCCCATATTCAACCACTGGATATGGTGAGTATGGGCCTCAAAACGGGTACACGAATACCAATGTACGTTCCACGGGTGCTTATGTTTTCTCAGTCAATTCTGCAGGTTATTACCAAACAGACACGTGGTCTGTTCATATACCCGATTCTGCAGTAAATGGCATTGAAAATAATATTTATGTTGAATTAAAATAAACTAATTAAAAAATTGCCAAAATGACTCAAAATAATTCAATTCTCAAAATTAAAAAATCTTCATCCTCGAAGTTAAATATCTATCTCAAAGGAATTTTAATGGGATTCGCAAATATCATACCTGGGCTTTCTGGGGGAACAATTGCACTTATAATAGGCATATATGACCGTCTCATTTCCTGCATTTTAGGATTTAACTTACGCCTGTTATACAATTTTATCTCAATTAGGAATCCTTCGTGGAGAAAAAATTTACAAGTATCTTTTGAAAAATTAGATCTACCTTTCTTAATCCCTTTATTTCTCGGAATGCTGACATCCGTATTCCTACTATCTACCATAGTATCTTTTATTTTTTCCAATTTCAGATCATTTTCAAATGCATTTTTTCTTGGAATTCTATTCGTATCTTTAATCCTTTTACGTTCAGAATTTCACCCGGACTCTCCAACTAGAATAATCTTAATTATAGTTGCATTTTCACTATCTTTTTTTCTATCAGACAACATTTCAAATATCCAAAATTCTCCTGGATTTTTTGTAATTTTTATGGCAGGACTCCTGGCAAGTTTTGCAATGTTACTTCCAGGAATTTCGGGAGCAGCACTACTTTATCTTATTGGAATGTATGAATTCATTATCTTAACTTTCAACAAACTTTTATTTTCATTACCTGCTTTATTAACTGGCAATTATCATTATTTAATCCAATCCACATCCACCCTCGCAATATTTCTTTCAGGTCTTATAATTGGAACTGTTAATTCTGCAAAAATAGTCAATTTTTCTCTATCGAACGATCGAAAAACTACAATGACTATACTAATTAGTCTCATGGCAGGATCTTTTCGTTTCCCTGCCAATGAAATCCTAAATCATATTCCCTCATTTAGTTTAAATTCAATTACTTTGATTTTATTATTTTTTTCCTTAGGAATTTTAGTTCCTTATCTAATCTCGTATTTTTATACTCCTCTGGAATAGCCTTAATTTTAATTTTAGCAACATCTGATGTTGGTTCTTTGCGTTTGATCATTTTCACTTACCAAACGACAAGCTCATTTTCCCTGAATAAATAGTTTTTTTGTCGTGAATTTTCCAATAGCCATTGACATAGACGGAACTATGTCTAGAGAAGATAGGTCAATTGAAGGGCGGGTTTTAGATTATCTTAGACGGTGGGACGGTACCATTGTTATAGCAACAGGAAAGGCATTGCCTTATCCAATTGCTCTTTGTGAATTTATAGGAATCAATATACTAGTAGTTGCGGAAAATGGAGGTGTTATAGTCCATGGAAACGATATAATATTAACTCATGACACCTCCTCGCTTTTAGAATTCGATCGTGTGTTTAGGGCCGAAGGTTACAATTATGGCTGGCCCGGGTCTGACCTGGTCAATCGCTGGAGACTCACAGAAATAGCAGCATCGCACGATGTTTCTTTAGAACTCCTAACACAATACGCTGACCAATTCGAACTAGATGTTGTAGATAGTGGATATGCGTATCATATAATTTCTCGCGGAATTAACAAGGGCGTTGGACTAAAAGCAATCTCAGATAGATTGAATCTCAGTGTTTCAGATTTCATTTCAATTGGAGACTCTGAGAATGACATTCCTCTATTCCTTACTACTGGAGATTCTTACGCAGTCTCAAATGCACCTTTGAATGTACAAGCTGCAGCAAAACATGTTACTTCACTTCCAAACGCTTCAGGACTGCTAGAAGTATTAACTTCCATAGATAAAAAATAAATTCATCTCTTTCTCATTCGAACAAATTCATCCCGCCATTCTTTAAATTCCATATCTATCCAACTTTCATCAAATTTTTCAATACATGAAATTTCATATGGGCTTAATTCTTTTACCCTCAAAACCATTTCTTGAAATGCATCCTCTGAAGTTTTAACTATGATTATGGATTCATTTTCAGTCTGCATATCTCCATCCCATTTATAAATGGATTTGCACTCTACTATATTGACGCAAGCTGCAAGCCTCTCTTCAACAATTTTATTTGCAATTTCTTCAGAAAATTTCCTTGGAACTGTTATGTATCCAGTTGCCATTAAATTATTTCTATAATTGGTTTATGAGTGCCTGTTATATCCCACTCATGCATACAAAATTTTTCTCCTTTTTCCAATTTCCCATCTACAATTTTAATCTCCCAATTTTCACTCTTCACATTCCATTCATCTTTTCTATCGCACAACACACATTTTCGCCTAGTTGGCGGACATAAACGAACCTCGTCAGACATATACAATATGTATATATCTTTATCCTATTTAAATAAGTCTCCTTTATCGACACATGTAAACCACAGCAGAGTTAATTATTTTTATGATTTCTGGAACCTCCCCCGGTTCCATAACTATAATTGGAACCTCGCATGTTTCAATAGAAAGTGCAGATATAGTTGAAAAAACAATTGAACAAAAACAACCAGATATTGTCGCAGTAGAACTTGACCAAATCAGATACAAACAACTTTGCGGCGACCAGCCAAAAGAAATAGTTCCTACTCATTTCCTAAGAAACAAAGCAATTTTTCAATTTATGGCATATTGGTTACTCTCAATCGTCCAAGCCAAAATAGCAAAACATTTTGGTGTTATTCCTGGTGTAGATATGAAGTCTGCAATAGACACGGCAAACACCAACAACATAGAAATTGCGTTAGTAGACCGGGACATTCAAATCACAGTTAATCGGTTTTGGAACAACTTGTCTTTTACTCAAAAAATAAAATTAATCTGGGAACTTCTATCCACAATATCGATTTTTAATTCTCCATTTGACTCCGAAGAAACTGATTTTTTCGATACAGAAAACACAGATATTGTTGAAGCAATGCTTCTTGAATTCCGTAAATTTTCACCTCTTGGTGCTCAAGCCCTTATAGATGAAAGAGACGCTTATATTGCCCATCAATTATTGATTTTGTCTTCCACCGGAAAAAGCGTAGTTGCGGTTGTAGGTGCGGGGCATATCTCTGGGATAAAAACTCATCTTTTAAATCCCAAAAAAATTCCTTCACTTGAATCCCTTTTAAAAATACACCATTCACGTAAATTTCCATTTTTAAAGTTCATTGGCTATTCAATTTCAATAGCATTCATTTTATTTTTCGTCTTACTTTTGATGGCAGGAGTC
>CAWVSO010000021.1:0-10048 GCA_963932585.1 uncultured euryarchaeote | reverse complement strand
CAGGATTAAAAAATAACATCTTTATAGAAAAACATTTTAAAATTTTCAATACCGAATATTAAAATATATCGAAGCTGTTTCCCTATGTTAGACTATGTCGTCTACATATACCTTAACTCAAAAAGCGGTTGCAGAATTTCTTGGAACATTCTCAATATTATTCTTTGGTGTTGGGGCAGTTATAATTGATTTCTTAACTGTACCTGCGAATTTCGAATCTGGACAATATGTCCTACAAGGACTAGGTCATGGGTCAATTGGATGGACCGGAATAGCTGTGGCACATCTATTCGCAGTAGGAATTCCTGTATATCTATTCGGAAACATATCGGGTGCTCATCTAAATCCTGCTGTAACTGTAGCATTCCGTGCAACTAACAGAATAGATACAAAAACAAGTTTAGTTTACATTTTGTCACAACTTCTTGGGGCCTTAGTTGCTGGGTTAGCTTTCATACTTATTCGGGGGACTGCCGCAGTTTCAATTGGTGGAATGGGTGCAACAGCACCATTTCCTGGTGTATTGCCTGTACAAGCCCTCATCGCAGAATTCATCATAACATTCTTCCTTATGTTTGGTATTATGGCATTCGCAGTGGATTCTCGTGCACCATCAAACCTAGCTGGACTTGGAATAGGTTCTATCATAGCAATGGGAATATTCGCAACAGGAAACATATCTGGAGCTTCATTTAATCCTGCTAGATCCCTTGGGCCCTATATACTAAACACCATATACGGGGGGCCTAATTTATGGGCCCACGCTTGGATATACATAGTTGGACCTATAGCTGGGGCATTACTCGCAGTATACCTCTACGATAAGATGTTTTTAAACGACTAATTTCTTTCTTCTGCATTTTTTATTGCCCGCCAAACAGATTCATCTGTAATTGGCATATCCATTGATTTTATTCCCAATGGTCTAAGGGCATCAACAACTGCATTTACAATTGCTGGAGGTGCAGCAATGGCCCCAGACTCACCTGCGCCCTTCGCCCCAAGTGGGTTATGGGGGCAAGGAGTTATTGTTGATGACAATTCAATTTCTGGTATATGGAATGTTCGCGGAAGTGCATAATCTTGAAGTGTACCTGTAAGTAAATTCCCTGCATCGTCGTAAACCGTTTTTTCATAAAGCGCTTGACCAATCCCTTGAACAATCCCTCCATGCAATTGCCCTTCTACCAGTAATGGATTAATTTGGACACCACAATCATCAACAGCAATATATCGATTTAATTTTACTTCGCCTGTCTCTTTTTCAATCTCAACAACTGCGATATGTGTTCCAAATGAATATGCATTGCTGACTGGATCATATTTCATTTCGGCTTCTAATTTTTTATCCATGTCCTCTGGAATATTCTCTTTTTCATGAACTATTTTAGCTATTTTTCTTATTCCAATTGATTTATCTTTCGACCCAACTACAAATAATTCACCATCTTCGAATCTAATATCTTCTATGGGTGCTTCAAAATACCACGATGCAATAAATTTACTTTTATCAATTATGACATCTGCACATTTTACAAGTGAACTTGCACCAACTGCGATACTTCTGCTCCCAAATGTTCCAACTCCGTGTTCTAGCGCATCAGAATCTCCCTCTCGTATTTCAATACACTCCATATCTACTCCCAATTTATCGGATAGAATCTGTCGAAATGCGGTAGTGTGACCCTGGCCATGATCTGCAGTACCACAATAAGCTGTTAAATCACCATTTTCATGAACTATTATCCTCCCACTCTCTGGCACGGATGGGCCTGTACCTGTATTTTCTACAAAAGTTGAGAACCCAATTCCCATATATTTTCCCTCTTTCAGTAATCTCAATTGCATCTTTCTGGCATTTTCATAATCTAGAATCTCTAAAGCTTTATCCAATGCAGGTTCGTAGTTTCCACTATCATAAGTTATTCCCACTGCATTCTCATAAGGGAATGAACCTGCAGGAATCAAATTTTTTCGCCTAAATTCTACAGGATCTATATCTAGTTCATTCGCCGCATAATCTATAAGTCTCTCAACTGCATATATTGCCTCTGGTCTACCTGCTCCTCTATATGGTCCGATAGGGGCCGTATTCGTAAATACGCCTAATACACTCCCATATATAGCTGGAATTTTGTATGCTCCCGAAGACAAGTGCCTAAAATTCGAAGCCGGAGTCTTTCCCCAAACTAGGTATGCCCCTACATCAAATGTAACATCAAATTCTATCGCTTTTATCTCCCCGGTTTTTTCAACTGCTATCCGCCCTTTAACAAAAAAACCTCTCCCATGGTGGTCTGAATGATGGCTTTCAGATCTCCTACTAATCCATTTAATCGGGCGTTCCAATTTCATCGAACACCAGGCAATTAAAGGGTCCTCAATATATGGCGCCCCACCTTTACTTCCAAAACCTCCTCCAACCATAGGTGCAATAACTCGAATACGATTCTCTGGTATTCCCAAAGCAACAGACACATTTTTTCTAACTCCATGAGGCGTCTGGGTGGAAGTTCTCAAAGTAATTCTTTTTGTTTCTTCACTATAGGTCGCGATCACACCACGTGGTTCTATAGAATCGGGATGAAGTTTTTGATTAACCATGTCCAGTTCAAAAATATAACTTGATTTTTCAAATGCTTCTTTTGTGGCGTTTTTATCTCCATATTCCCAATTCAAATTAATATTATTTTTATCAATACTACTCATATCCACTTTTTGAGAGTTTCCTTCAACTAAAAATTTTATATTGCCGTAACTTTTCAGTCGTTCATATTTGACTATTATTTTAGATAAAGCCTCATGCGCAACATATCTATCATCTGCAATGACTATTGCAATAGGTTCTCCTGTGTATCTCACATATTCTTGAGCCAATATGGAAAACTCACTACTCTTTTGCCCCTCGAAAGCACCCTGTATGTGGAATATGCCTGGGACCCCTCCAACTTCTAAATCTTCGCTAGTATAAACACCTATCACGCCATCCATTTCACTCGCCCCCTTCGCATCGACCGACAAAATCTTAGCATGAGCATGTTGACTTCTTAAAATCGCAGCATAGGCTAGTCTTTCTGGATGAAAATCATCAGTATACTTGCCTTCACCTTTTATCAAAGGAATGTCTTCAAATCTACGTATTTCACTTCCCAAAGCTTGTCTTTTCACCATTATATATGACTTAACAACTCTTTGGCTAAACGTTACTGGTATAATTGTATATTATTTAGTTAATTTTGGCCTCCGTACTCATAGGGTTCATCACAGCCTGGGACCAAGCTCTGAATCTCTATCCATCATCGGCCACTTTAATTATAAACCTGGGCCCTTTGAAAACCCATCTATAACCAACAAGATCAAAATCATTTCCAATTTCCTATAAAAAATTAACTTTTTATAAAATTACCAGCGAGAAACATAAGTCAAAGCCAATCATACAACTATTATGGGCGATCATTTTCCGCTACCAAAAATTTCTTTCGATGACCTTATTGGAGTCTGCCGAGCAGTAGTCGGTGACAATCTCCGTTCGATTACTTATTTCACTAGCTCAGAATTTATTCAAGTGTATCTCAGATCGGATCTAGATCAAGATGCAGATCTAGCAGGATTCACAGACCTAGAATCTAGAGGACTAGACGGAGCACCAATAGCCTATCGGGGATCAGAGCTAGGTGAATATTTATACACAATACGCATTTTCGAGTCTGGATATCTTTTAAGAATACTTAAACATGATTTTGGTTTTTTTATAACAACTGATAATATAACTCTGCAAGATTTTTCAGAAGTTCATATGGCCATCAATCAAATTTTACAATAATATTCATTCAGAGTAGCATTTATCTAAATTTTCAACTTGTAACTGCCATAGAAAAACTAATGCCCAACCTTCGCTTTTTGGAAACCAATGACACACGAAAAAATCGTTGAAATAGAGGGGCATATCATCGATTCAGGAATAATGCAACGCGCGTTTGCAATCATAATGGACATGGGTGGGGCATTCAATATAGAACAATTCGACGTTGGAACTCACAAAAACGCTACTACCTATTGCCGCATGTCTGTTTCTGCAGAATCTTCTGAAATATTGCTTCCAATTCTACATGAACTTCATCAAAATGGCGCGACCATTGCCGATCCAAAAGATGCAACTATAGAGTCTCCAACTTCTCCCAAAGTAGTTCCGCGTGGATTTTACAGTACAACAAACCACCCCACGGATGTACTCTATAAAGGCGCGTGGATTCCTGTCGAAAATATAGAAATGGACACTGCTATAGTTGTAGACCCTGTTAAAAAAAGAGCCTTTACAAAAGTACTCAACTCTGTCGATGTTAATGATTTAATTGTCACAGGCGAAGCAGGAATACGAGTCAAACCTCCATCCAGACCTAGAGATTCTATGAGTGGTCCTTTTGGATTCATGCAAGGTGGCGTGTCTTCTGAACGTCCTTCTGAATCTCTGATCAAAAAAATAGCTATGACCATGAAAAACGTAAAAGAAAATGGAGGAAAAATACTTGTTGTACCAGGACCTGCAGTAATTCATTCTGGTGCTGGTGATGACCTGGCCAAATTAGTGCGTGAGGGGTATGTCGATATGCTTTCCGCAGGCAACGGTTTTGCTGTTCATGATCTTGAAAGGAACTTATACGGCACTTCTCTTGGAATGAATATAAAAACATTAGCGCATCCTAGAAAAGGACATAAACATCACATTTATGCCATTTCTGAAATTGTTAGGGCAGGATCTATAAAAGAAGCAATCAATCAAAAACTGATAACTGGCGGGGTCATGTACGAATGCATTGAGAATGACATACCGTATGTTCTTGCAGGTTCCATTCGCGATGATGGGCCTCTGCCGGATACATTAACTGACACAGTGAAAGCACAAAATGCTATCCGAGAACAAGCACAAAAAGCAGATCTCGTATTAATGCTTTCAACTTTACTCCATTCCGTTGCAGTTGGAAATTGTCTCCCTTCAACTACACCAACAGTTTGTGTTGATATAAACCCTGCAACAGTCACTCAACTTTTAGACCGCGGGTCTTCTCATGCATTAGGGGTAGTAACCGATGTTGGAATGTTTGTCCCTAGCCTAGCAAATATTCTTATAGAAAACTAACTCCAATCTTGGCTATATTTTATCTATTTAGCCCCAATTTTTTCACGTGCTGCAGCAACTAATAGTGGGAATGTAATCGTGGCATCTGCATATACTGTTACATTTTTAGAATCTTTTTCTAGTTTTCCCCACGATCTAGCTTCATCCAACGATGCACCAGAAAGGCCACCTAAATTCTCAGAATCTCCTGTTAACTGAACTGCATAATCATATGCCCGGGGCGTTAATAACATAGCTTGCAAAATATAATTTTTTGGCACACCACCCCCGACTATCATGGCACCTCTTTTTTCAGCATTATGTGCTATGTCATTTATTTCTGTCATATCTGCAAGTGCATCCAACGAAAATGAAGATATTTGAGAATACATCCATGCTTGCAATCCTATCATGGAATCTTGTATCCCTGGACAATATATCGGGACTCCACACTCATAAGCCATAGCAGCTATCCCTTTATCTTTACTACCATTTTCATTACCACCACTCTCCAAATTGGCACGTCCCAATTCTGCGGTAAGTTCTCTTATGGAAACCTGTCTATCTAACTTCGGAAACACATTTGTTCTAAGGTGTCTTTCTAAAACACTAAAAGTCTCCTGGGGGAGGTATATGTCATATATCCTGTCTACCTCTTCATCACGTAGTAATTCATCCTGTATTCTAGTACTTCTATTCCTATCTCGAATTACTCTTCCATGATGATGTCTTCCTTCAATTGATTCTATAGCATCATGAGTCAGCGTAGCTCCAGTTGTTACTAATACATCAACGTAACCATCTTCTATCAAACCCACTATTATTTTCCTCATCCCTGCTGGAACCATTGCCCCTGCAATACTCAAAAAATTAACAACTTCTTCCTGACCAATCATCTCTGCGTAAATATCTACAGCTTTGGACAACATTCCTGCTGCAAAACCCGCATTTGAATATTCACCCATCAATTCTCCAACTGTCATTTTATTTTTAATTTCTATATGTCCTATTGGGTCGTGCCGAAACTCTTCTCGTTTCAAATTTCTTCCATCTTCAACTGTCATGATTTTTATAAACCAGTGGGGCAGGAAATAAATGTGGTACTCAAACCCCATTCAGAAACAATATTTTCCAAAGACCGGACCCCAAATGTTTCTGTCGCGTAATGTCCAGCTAACAACACGTTCATTTCTAGTTCCTTTGCTTCATGGTAAATCCTAGCTTTTGCTTCACCTGTTATGAATGCATCTAGTTCTTTTTCAACAGCTTCATTTAACCAATCTCCTCCTGCACCTGTGACAATTCCAATTTTTTGAATTTTCTCGTTTCCAAATTTTAATAATTTAACACTACCTTCTCCTGTATCCAATTCACCTGCCAAGAAAGACCGCAATCCATCAGGTGTATATGGTTCTACAACCCTGCCTTTAACTCCTATAAATTCTTTGCTCATTTTTCCAAAAGGTTCTCTATCTTTAAGTTCCAGCATTTCTGCTATCCCTGCTGCATTTCCAATCTCCTGATGCGAATCTAGTGGTAAATGAGACACATATAGGGATATATCTGAATCAATTAATGCTTTTATTCTATCATATGTTATGCCTGTAATTCTTTTCATTTCTCCCCAAGAAATTCCATGATGAACTATCATCATGTCAGCTTCATATTCAATTGCCATTTCTATGGTTTCAACCGATAAATCTTCTGAAAAAACAACATGTTTAATATCTCTTTTATCACTTCCAACTTGAAGTCCATTCGCGCTAGAATCTATTTCTTTAAAATCTTGAGTTCTCAGCAGTTCGTCAAGACGCATTACAAAATCTTTCGTTATCATTTTATTTTTTCACTTCATTTCAGCAACGATTCGCCAGTCATTTCAATTGGTTTCTCTATACCTAATAATCCAATTATAGTGGGGGCAATATCCGATAAATTTCCGCCACTTCTCATTTTTTTATCTATTGAATCTTTCTTTCCACTAATATAAATACATGGGACTGGATTAAATGTATGGCTTGTACAAGGATCAATTTCAGTTCCCATATCTTCTGCATTTCCATGGTCTGCAATTATGATCATTTCAGTATTTTTATTAATAAGAAAATCTGTCAATTTTCCCAATTCAATATCAACTTTTTCTACTGCTTTCACGGCCGATTCAAATACGCCTGTATGCCCTACCATGTCAGGATTGGCATAGTTAAGGATCAATACATTGGGGTCCACATTTTCAATTATATCTATAGCAGCATTAGTCACCCCTTCTGCATTCATTTCAGGTTTTTTATCATAAGTAGGAACTTTAGGACTGGGGACTATTTCTCTAATTTCCCCATCCCACATTTCTTCCCTTCCTCCATTTATGAAATAAGTAACATGGGCATATTTCTCTGTTTCTGCAATCCTCAATTGACTAAGTCCTTCTTTTGATATTACTTCCCCAAGAGTATTTTTTGGTTTTGTCATTTCAAATGCAACTGGAAAAAAACCTCTGTTATCATATTCTGTCAATGTAATGATGTCGCTCTTCAATTTTCTATCAAATTGTAATTTCTCTCCACACATATGTGTTATCTGTCGCATTCTATCAGCACGAAAATTAAACATGCATATAACATCTCCCTCTCGGAATGCTTCTCCAGTTTTTATCACTGTGGGTTTAATAAATTCATCAGTTTCACCCCTGTGGTATGCATCTTCTACAGCTATCTTTCCAGTTTCACATGCATAATCTGATCTTCTTTCTATAATTGTTTCATAAGCAGCCAATGTTCTTTCTAAATTCCCATCTCTATCCATGGCATAGTATCTGCCAACAACTGAAGCTATTTTCCCAGTCTGTCTCTTCTCAATTACATCTTCTAGTTGCTCAATATATTTTCCAGAACTAGTTGGTGATGTATCTCTGCCATCTGTAATCACATGCGTAATAGCTTCTATTCCTCGGTCAGCTACCATTTTTATCATGGCATGTATGTGGGCATCATCTGAATGAACCCCTGCATCGCTCAACAGACCAATTATATGTACACGTTTATCATTTATTTCTGCTTTATCTATGGCAAAATTCAATGCTTCATTTTTAAAAAAAGACCTGTTGGATATGGCCTCATTTATTAGAGTGTGTTCTTGTTCTATAATCCTTCCTGCACCTATTGTTAAATGACCAACTTTTGAATTTCCCACTCCATTTTCTGGAAGTCCAACAGATCTTCCCCATGTTTTCAAAGTATTATGCGTATTCATCTTGCATATTTCATCAAATATTGGTGTATTTGCTGCCCGCACTGCATTTCTATCACTCGCACTAGAAATTCCCCACCCATCTAGGATAATCAATGCAACATCCATGATAAAAAACAAGCCACACGTGCACAACTATTCTTCGTTCTGCTGCTACCCTATTTTTATCTCTAGAAGTATTATGTAAAAATGTGACACTCCCCCTAGATTTCACAACACGTTTGACCAAATTTTTGGATTCACTTTCAATTCCTGTATTTTTCAACAACGAAAGCAGCGAAGAATCTGCACAACGCGTGTGGCAATTACTAGCTCCTCTTGAAAGTCTAGATGGCGTTATTATAGAACCCATCAATAGCACATCGTCAAAACAACCTACTGATTCACTTTACATAAAAAATTTTTCCATTAAGGGTGCACCTTTTACCGAACCACCATTCCCAACCCAACATGGGGTCGATTCTGGAATCCTTGACCCTATAACTCTATTGAATGGACAAGTATTGAGCTTATCTAGAGCTGTTATGGCGGCAGAACCAACTGCTACCTCTGATAAAAATCTTCATTCCATCAACACCATTGTAATTTGTCATCACACGCCCCATTCACTTTCTCCAAAAGAACATAATTTCACAGACGAATCTAAAAATAGATGGATATCTGCGCCAATATCATATATTCCCACTCCTGCCGACACTTCTATATTAAATCTGCAAAATGAAGCAAATGCAGTCTATGAAACTTCACTTTATTTATCCGAAAGTACTCATGCTTTAAATTGGTTCGATTCTGTAAAACACATTTTAATTCTTGACGGGCCTATTTTCCCAGTTGGGTTATTAATTTGGTCCAATTCAAATCTAAGCAGTCTACTTGAAAACGAAGGCCCATCTCAAATGGCTATAAAAAATTATATAGAATTGATCCACCTATCTATAACAAAATCTTCGCAAGAAAACAAACCACAAATACCTCTCATAGGTTTCGTAAAAAATCCTGCCGAAAAAACAATCAAATACTCTATAAACAATACTGGTGCTGAGCATATAGAATTTCCCTGGCCTACTGACGCGCTTTTCTTTAAACAATTACTTTCATCCAATAACTCTTCGAATAATAAATTAGGACCGGAAAAAAACACATTGTCTTATACTAATTGGTTCATTTCAAAAAACTCATTAAACCGAAAATTTATAGGTCGTATTAAAGACCAAAATCTAACCCCTTCTCTGAAAAAAGAAAACTTAGATTTATACAATCTAACATTTTTCATGATATACGATCCGCGTTTGGACATAGTTTACCGCGTAGAAACGCCATATGCATTCTCCAGTTCTCCAATTCTTCGTGAAAAAATTGAAACGTTTATATTGAGGGAAATAGCTATTCACAATGGCCCTCCTAGATCAATAGTCAAGGCAGATCATTTCGCTCGACTGTCTAAAGCTGATAGGTTTTTACTCAAACATCGTCTTGCAAATTCTTTTGGATCTAGAATCGATGTTAATTATAACTCTTATCGCTGGGGCTGATCCAAATAAAAATACAATTTTATAAACTACTATCTTATGTTAAATGGGGATTATCACTATTACATGAACAATGAAGACACTGAAAATTTGATTGGTATTCTAACCGCAACTGAAAGTGGTCTTTCACTCGGAGAAGATGACAAATCAACTTCAC
>CAWVSO010000020.1:0-10367 GCA_963932585.1 uncultured euryarchaeote | reverse complement strand
AGGAGACTATGACTTGGTTAGATATTACCAACTAGCAACTGCATATTTAGAAAGATCGGGAGAAGATGAAAAAAAAGAGATTGAAACAGAAATATCAGAAATGATAAATGGGATCGAATCTGGTGACGAAGATATTTATGCTCGTTTAACAGAGGTGGTTGAAAGTGTTTTAGAAGGCATGTGCGAGTGTCTCGAGCGTATGTCAGTGGAGTTTGATGAATTCATCAGAGAAACTGGGTTTCTTAGAGATGGATCAGTGGAAACTATGATAAAAAGATTGAAAAATTTAGATGATGCGTTTGAAGAAGACAATGCCTGGAAACTTTCACTTCATGGGTCTGATAAACCACTTGTGTTTCTTAGATCAGATGGTACATCATTGTATACTACTAGGGATTTG
Source organism: uncultured euryarchaeote (assembly GCA_963932585.1). Taxonomy (GTDB): domain Archaea; phylum Halobacteriota; class Halobacteria; order Halobacteriales; family Hikarchaeaceae; genus Hikarchaeum. The sequence continues at coordinate 9,967 of CAWVSO010000020.1, read as the reverse complement.
TGTTACCATGAATGGAAACTTGAACGTGCTGACAGAATTGTCACAGTCCTAGGAGAAGATCATAAATTCCAAGCTCAGCAATTGATGCAGACTCTATCTATGTTGGGCTCAGATACCGACAGAATAAAACAAGTATTTTATTCATGGGTAACTCTGCCAGAAGGTGGAATGAGTACCAGAAGAGGTACTGGAATTAAATTAGATGACTTAATTGACGAAGCGACTGAGAGAGCTAGACAAGAAGTAATAAAACGCAAAAGTTCTAGGGTTAGAGATGAAGTTTTGGATGAGTCAGAATTGGATAGAATAGCTCGTCAAGTTGGAATTGGAGCAATTCGATATGGGATCGTGTCCACTCAACCTGGTAAAGGAATAACATTTCGATGGGAAGATGCATTGAATTTCGATGGGCAAGGATCGCCGTACATACAATATGTTCATGCGAGGTGTTGTGGGATATTATCAGGTTCGAATATAGATCTAGAAATGGCAGATTTAAAATTACTAACGTCTGATGAAGAATTAATTCTTATTAATGAAATTGCACGATTTCCATCAGTTGTTTTAGATGCTTCAAAGTCATTAGAACCACATAGAATTGCCACATATGCTAAGAATTTAGCTGAGAAATTCAATATATTTTATCGAGAGTGTCCTGTTTTGAAAGCTGAAACTGAAAATTTAAAAGAATCAAGACTTATTTTGGTTTCTGCAACAAAAAACACCATATCAAATGCTTTGTATTTGATTGGTATTGAAGCCCCAGTGTCTATGTAAATTTAAGAGTGATTTGATTATGATTCTATGCCAAGTTACTTAAGATATGGAAAGTTAGTGTCACTGATGGCTGAATCTCCAGATGAATCTAGTTGGAGTGATGAGAAACACAAGTATGAGTTTAAACGACTTGTTGAAGACTATGAAAAATACTCAGGTTCTGGGACTCAGTTGGTCACCATATACATTCCAGAAGATAAGCATATTTCAGACGTTGTTGCACATATAACTCAAGAACATTCTCAGGCTGCGAATATTAAATCGAAAGATACGCGTACGAATGTGACAGATGCACTGGCTTCTATTAGAGCACGTCTTAGATATTATAAAAAACCCCCCGTCAATGGCATGGTTCTTTTTTCAGGTGCAATTGATGTTGGTGGTGGTCAGACAGACATGGTTACTCAAATTTTTGAATCGCCACCACGTCCAATTCCATCTTTTCGTTATCATTGTGACTCAAATTTTTTAACAGATCCTTTGAGAGATATGTTGCAGGAAGTAGGAGTGTATGGACTACTAGTACTAGATCGAAGGGAGGCACATGTTGGATGGTTAAAAGGTAAAAGAATTGAGGCAGTTAAAGGGACCACATCGCGAGTCCCAGGGAAACAGCGTAAAGGTGGTCAGTCTGCACAACGATTTCATAGACTTAGGCTGGAAGCAATAGATCAATTTTATAAAGAAATAGCAGAGCTTGCAGCGGATGTATTCGTGCCATATAGATATGAACTTGATGGGATTTTGGTTGGAGGACCATCACCAACAAAGGATGAGTTCCTCGAAAGAAAATACCTACACCATGAATTGCGTGAAAAGGTACTTGGAAAATTCGATGTGTCATACACCAATGAATCTGGATTGTACGAATTAGTTGATTCTGCTATGGATGTTCTATCTGATGCAGCGATAGTAAAAGATAAAATAGCAATGGAGAGATTTTTCAAAGAATTGCACAGGGGTAATCGGGCTACTTATGGATTTGATGCAGTTCGAGAAAATCTTATAATGGGTGCGGTTGCTAGGCTTTTGATTTCGGTGGATGTTAGAAAAGATGTGTTAAGTTTCAGATGTAAAAATGGTCATGAATATTATGAAATGATAGACCAAAGGACAAAGAAAACTAGCGGGGAGTGTTCAGAGTGCGAAAGTAAAACAGAGCTGATTGAGCGAGTTGATGTTGTAGAATATCTTGTTAAACTAGCAGAATACAGAGGTACAGAGATTGATTTTGTTAGTACAGATTTTGAAGAAGGGAATCAGCTCTTAAATGCTTTCGGCGGGCTAGCTGGAATACTGAGATTTTCAACAGGCATATAGACTTACATAATTGGATCATGGGTTTGCACTTTGGATGATTAAATATTATTTTATTCGGCGGAATGTTTCTATTGAAAGCCAAATTAAAAAGATTGTGATTGCTAAAACTGACCTAGCAAAATCCCAGCTTGACATCCAAACGGGATAGATCCATGGTGCAACGTGTGACCAACGAGTTGAAAATGAATTTGCAGATTGTTCAAATGGGGTTCCATCAAAAAACTTTGATAGAGATTGTTCAAATGATATCTCATTTTCAATTTTTGAATTTTCACCTTGTAAATGATATGTGCCCGATACACCCATATCGCGTGAAGTTTGAATGGAGTAACCATGGCCCTCGTCGCCAGATGATATTCTTTCTGCGTCGTATGGGCCCCATGGCGAATGAACTTCCCATATTATTTTTCCATAGGGCGTCACCTCAATTACCCTGTGATTTAATGAATCGACTATCAAAGTGTTTCCGTTGGGTAACCTATCAGCATCGCGTGGCCAGGAAAAGTTTCCAACAAGTTCCCAAGTAAGATGCCATTCATTTTCGCGGTATTCATATTCAACTATTCTATCGTTTTCGGAGTCTGCTGTTAAAATTGTGGCATCGATGAGGGGATCATATGAATATGGATTAACATTTGCAGGTGGGATATATTGAGGATTATGTTGTTCAGAAAGAGTAGCATGATCTCCATCAGAACCAAGAGTTAATACGATATCTTTTGTAGAAATATCTATCAAAATGACCTGGTCAAAATTCCTGACAGATGCCATTACATATTTATCGTGGATAAGATCTACATCGTTAACATGCGTCCAATCATCAGAGTATTTCCCACCCCCAGATTTTTTGAAACCATGATCTCTAAAGAGCCATTCCCATTCGATTGATTGCGTGGTTAAATTATAGATAAATAATCGGTCATCGTTCAGATTGGTTGAGGGATTATAATTCCTCATGTTGGCTATTAAAATTTGATCTTTTGAAATTAAATCTACGTCATGGGTATCTACCAAAGGTAATTTATGTATCCAATTTATAATGCCTTCATCGGCATTAAGTTCGTAAATCAGTGTCTCGTCTGGTGCAGTGGCTAGAACTAAGATGTTTCCGTTTGGGAGAGGATCTGTGTCATAGAACCACCTTGCACCAACAGAACTTCCATTATGCACCCAAAGAACATTCCCCATAGGACCGAAAGCCACTAGTCTTGCTGGTTTTTTTATACTGTCCTTGCCTTCAAAATGAAATCCTTGAATGCTAACGATTGTAATTCCATCAGCAGGGCCTTCAATAATACCTGGTGAAAATTCAGAAAAGGAATTTGTTTCTTGGTTTAGAAATGAAAAAAACGAAGGAATAATTAATAATAATATGATGATAAATATCAGGTATCTAAAGGTATTGGATGTTAATTTGAATGGCCAGTTGAACATCAGATGTAAGAGTAAAAGAATGCGAAGGACGAATATCTTATCTTTCTTGTTTTAGAAGAGAGAGGTTATTTTTCGTCCTAAGTTTTTTTAATGGTTTATAATATTATTCTCTATTTAGAGAGAGCCTGTACTATTATAATATTCCACTAGTCATCACGTAGATGTAGATCACGAACGCGATTGCAAGACCCCATTGTGCACGGGACGCGGCACCAAGGCTGCCTTCTTTTGCTGCTTTAACTATGGGGTAGGAAATAAGTCCTGCTGCGATACCATAGGCGATAGAGAATGTGAGAGGCATCATCAAAATTGTGAGTCCTGCGGGGACTGAGTTTGTGACATCTTTCCAGTCTATATCGGATACTCCGCGCAGCATAAGGATAGCTACGAGGACGAGTGCAACGTGAGAAGCGTAGAGTGGGACAGCGGCTGCAATAGGTACTGCGACGATGGATAATAGGAACAGGACACCGACTACGAGTGCGACCATTCCAGTTCTTCCACCTTCTTCAATACCAGTAGCAGATTCGATGTAAGTAGTTACAGTTGAGGTTCCAAGGATACCACCAATGGTTGTACCAATTGCATCTGCCATGAGTGGTTTTTCCATCTCAGGTAGGTTCCCGTCCTTGTCTAGGAATCCCCCTAGTTGAGAGGTTCCAATAAGAGTTCCTGCAGTATCGAAGAAATCCACGAAGAAGAACGTGAAAACGATCATTGCGAAACCGAATGCTGCGCTTGTGCTTGAAACGGCTGGAGCAAGTCCTCCAACGAACGCGCCAACGAGTGGCGTGATGTTGTAAGAAGTAGCAGCGATTTCAGGTATCGCGAGATTTCCTCCGATTCCAACAGCTGTGAGTGCATATGCGAGTACGGTGGTTGATAGGATACCAATAACAATGGATCCTTTCACGCCTCTGGCATAGAGCACGAATGTTACCAGTAGACCTAGAAGCGACAATAGTGCTATTGGGTCTGCTGCAAGGTTTGGATTAAGTGTTACAAAAGTTGCTGCATCAGCTGTGATAACATTCATTGCTTGAAGCCCGATGATTGCTAAGAAAAGTCCGATACCAGCTCCGACGGAGAACTTCACAGGTTTGGGAATTGCTGCTATAATGGCGTCTCTCCAGCCTGCAGCAGTTATGATGATGAATATAACTCCTTCAACCACAACAGCCGCAAGGGCGACTTCCCAGGCGATTCCCATTCCTAGTACAACGGTAAACGCGAAGAACGCGTTCAATCCTAATCCAGGAGCCAATCCAAATGGACGGTTGGCATAGAGGGCCATTACTAAACATGCTATCCCAGCAGAAAGTAAAGTCACAATGGCGAGCATTTGGGTGACTTGGGCTGCACTGTACCCATCTATTTGAATTGCCGCCCCTAAAATTGCAGGATTAAGGATGACAATATAGGACATTGTTAGGAATGTTGTTATTCCCGCAATGACCTCTGTTCTTAAGTCGGTCTTGTTCTTTTTAAAGCTAAAACGTTTAGCTAGTGAGTCACTGACACTCATTATACATTAAAAGGAGCTTTCGGAAAGCCCTTAAGCATTTCTGAATAGCACACGTGGACGAATGTCAATACGTCTATTGACGTTAAATATGTAACTGCAGGACTATTTTAGATTAATAAATGTAAATAATATCGCCATATTTAGGATATGCATGATATTGTGTATCATGGTTAACCTATGTTTATCACGACTTGTTGATTTTGTGTTTAATGAAAAACTGCACTATAAAGATCCACTATTTGGAACCAAAAATACTGCTTGATAGGTTTTTAATCTTTGAAAACAGCCAGAGTATTAATGCGAATGGCATTAAGGGGAGAAGTATTAGAATTAGGCCGGCCCCATAAAGTATAGAAATTATATTCATCTCGCTATCGGTTCTGCTTTTGTATGGTGCTGTTACGGTCCTAATAAACTTTTTTTGAGCACTTTCAGATGGATCCATAAATTACATATGTGCGAAGAGGGAATAAATGTTTGAATTTGTTAAATGGAGAAATAATTAGATAGATTGGCGATTATTCCATATATATTCCAGGCCTAAATGGAAGCGAATGTGAAGCTTTTCCAGCAGGGTCTAATGGATTTTCATCTTCTTGAAGAATTTCTAAATTGGCATCAAACTCCTGTTCAAAAAATTGCTGTGCAGATGAGTACAAATCAAATTCATTGATTGATTCAAGTAAAGATAATCTCTCAATTGGTTGTTGTTTTAGAGAATCAATGAGTACTTTGGTGAATTTTTTAACTTGCCCACCCATATCTCGGTAAACAGGGTTTTTCATTAATTCTTTTAAAGAAACTCCTAGATCTAGGTTAGATTCTATGATGATTTTTAGAGCCTGATATTTCCATTTTGAAGGTATATAGAGTCTAATTAAATTGGGATCTTTATTTATTACATTTTTAACTTCGTATAGATCTGAAAGAAGACTTCTGACTAGGTCTTCTTCGAATTCGATTAGAGGAGAGTCAAAATCGGACGAAATGGATGGCCAATTCGTTTCATCTATGGACACACCAGTTAGAAGTTCATGTAATTCGTTTGATAAAAATGGCATGAAAGGAGATAGCATGATGAGGCGCGCCCGGAGGACTTCTTTTATTGCCCATGTGGGAGATTGTTTTTTGGATCTACGGTTATACCATTTTAAATAATCCTCTAGTTCATAGAAAACAGATTGACTGGCAGTTCGGGTTTCGAATTGATCGAGTGCGAGTGAAGTTTTAGAGATTATATGGTTGAATTTGGATAATAACCATTTGTCAATTTTAGTTAATTCTTTGTTTGTTTTGGGGAGAGAAATTATATCTATTGAATGGTTCCAGAAACGGAATAATTGAGTTCGTATGACTTCTACTTGATCAGACCTCCAATCGTAATCTTGCCAAGGTTCTGCAGAACTTAATAAAAAGAATCGTACAGTGTCCGACCCATATGTAGAGATAGCATCTTCGACGAGAACAACATGCCCTTTGGACGAAGACATTTTTTCACCTTCTAGTAAACCCATTCCCATCACCATAATTCCACGAGGCCAAGCGTTTTTATCGAAAAACTCGGCGTGATGGTATAAGAAGAAAGTTAAATGATTGCTAAGGAGATCATTTGCCGAACATCTATAGCTAATTGGGTACCAATACTGCCACTCTTTTCTGAGATCCAATGCACGGGAGTCTGGAGATTCAACAGACTCTGGACCGAAAAATAAAGCATCGAAAAAGGCATGATTTAGGTCCTCTACAGGTATGTTATTTATATGGTGCGAAAATGTATAATACGCCATGTAGAGGGTAGAATCAGATAGAGGTTCTATGACATAATCTGGTTCCCATGGTAAACGGGTCCCTAACCCATAATTTCGAATACATGGCCATTCATTTAACCAATCAATAGTCCTATAATATTCACTTTTTGTATTTTTAGGGATCCCAGCTAATTGATCAACTATTTGTGTCGCTTTTGATTTCCAAGAAATATCATTGTATTTCAGAAACCAGGTTTCTTGAGTTGCAACTTCTACGGTCCCTCCGCAGCGACAGATGACATTTTCAGTGAATTCGTACATGGCATCGAATAAACCAATATCCAAATATTCTTGTTTGATAATATCACGAGAATGTTCTACGATGGTTCCGGAGTGGATTCCATAAAAATCCCTCAGGACACCTGAGTGGAATTCTTTATTGTAGAGTTCTTGAGTGGCTTGTTTAATGAGAGGATCGTTTGAGTGAGTTATACCGAAATTTTCGATTACGTCTTTTGCAGGAAATTCTCCATAGCCATCTAGAGTCAATATGGAGATTGGATTTATTTTTTGTATTTCAGAGGGATCAATCCCATATTCTACTAGTTTGGAGGGGTTTTGTTTAGAATGTTCAAGTGCAATCCAATCGGCGGGACTATGTGCAGGGACTGACATCACAGCTCCTGTGGCATTGGAAGGATCAACGAATGTTGCAGGAAGGATGATTATTTTATTTTTGGTTACAGGGTTTTGTACATATTTACCGATTAGAGTTAAAGGGTCCACATCGGAGATAATTTTTACTTGCCGGGCTTGTAAGGATAGTTTGGTTGCGGCTTCTTTTGATACAATCCATTTTTCTCCATCTACAATGGCTTCAACATAGGTGGAATCAGGATTTATGAATACATTGGTCACTCCCCTGATTGTTTCTGGACGAAGCGTGGCCATAGGAATTACAAGATCGTCTAAATAGAATTTTATTAAAGTGTATTCTTGAAACTCTGCATCCTCTCCACGAAGTATATCATGGGTTGTCACGGGATTCTTTTCGTTTGTACAAAATTTAACTGGGTGGAGTCCTTTTTCGAGAAGATTTCGCTCATATAGAGTGTTATATTGCCAAGTAATGAATTTTGAATATCGTTCATCGTTTGTTGTGAATTCCCTTCGCCAATCTATACTGAGTCCAAGTTTTTGCATGCCCACTCGATAATGCTTATCTATGAAATGGTGTGCGAATCCCATTGGTGTTTTTAAATCTTCTAGCTCTTCGTTTGAAACACCAAAAATATTTTGTAATACTGAAAGTTGTTCAGGTTCACCGTTCTTTAAACGTTCCACTGCACCAACAATCGGAGTTCCAGTTACATGCCATGCCATGGGAAAAAGAACAGATTCCCCACAGAGCCTACGATAACGTGCATAAACATCTGGAACGGTGTAAGTCCTCGCATGTCCAATGTGCATCCCGCCACTAGGATATGGATATGCAACGGTTATGAAGGTGGATTCTTTATCGTCCGGATTGGCTTCGTGTGCCCCGCTATCTAACCATAGATTCTTCCATTTAGCTTCTATAGAAGATGATTGGTATTCCATAGTAGAAGGTTTTATACCCTAGAGTTAAAACAGCTCGAAAATTTTCTTTCAATTAAAGTAAATTCTAAATTTGGATAAATAAAAGAGAACTAGTTCCCTAATATTTTGTTGAGTTTTGATAGCACTGCGCTTGAATGACCATCTGGTTTGACATTATCATAGACGGCCTGGACAACACCCTCGGAGACTATAAATGTAGTTCTGGCTGCTTTTCCGCCACTAACATCTAATCCAAAATGATTTGCCACTTCTCCGCTTGAATCGGCTAGTAAATTAAATTCTAAATTATATTTATTGCAAAAAGATAAATGAGAATCTACAGAATCTGTAGATACGCCGTATACTTCTGCACCCACTGCTTCGTATTGAGATAGTGACTCATTGAATTGAGTTGCTTCTGTGGTGCACCCTGGAGTGTCATCACGGGGGTAAAAATAAATAATTGTAGGGTTATTAAAAGTTAGAGTTAGTTCTTCACCTTGTTGATTTGATGCGCTGATTTCAGATATTTGATCTCCGACATTAAGAGTCATGGGTGAATAATTAGATCTAACAAGAAAATACACCTTTCTACTTTGATTTTTGATTGAATGCACCAATTGAGGGACCATATATAAACAATAATGTAAGTAGTTTTAACGGCTAGATTTCAGTTTATTGTTTATGACAAACATCATAAGAGCCTAAAAATCGTATCCAACCATCCGGGTCAATTATGCCTTTGATTTTAGAAATAACATGTTTTACAGCAGGGTCTTCATATGCAGCTTCGAAATCTATGTGAAAGAGGTAATCTCCAAGTTTGTTTCCACTGGGACGAGATTCTATCCGAGTTAGATTTAGATTCTTATCTGAAAAGGTTTGGAGAATTTCAAGTAGTAAACCAGAGTAATCACTATGAGGATATATGATAACAGAGGTTTTTGTTCCCTTTTGCTGACGTCTTGTGGGGGGAGCTATAACAAAAAAACGCGTAGAATTTGATGATTGGTCTTGAATATTTTTGGCTATAATTTTAAGTTTTCCGTTTGAACTTTCTGGGTGACCGATTGCAGCTACTGATGAGGATTCTATCGCTTGAGATATTCCGCTAGCTGTGCTAGTAGTTGGTTCAAGCTGCAAGTCAGGATAGTTTGAAGAAATAAATCTACGGCATTGTGCGATGGCCTGAGGATGGCTTGTGATTGTATCAAACGTTTTGGACTGTGCTAAAAGTGCATGTTTAATTGGAGTTACTACTTCTTGTAGTATCGCTATGTCGTAGGTGACTATAGAAGAGAGGCTTTCTGTGACAGACCCTTCAATACTGTTCTCAACTGGAATGATACCCCTATCAAATTTGCCTTCTGAAACATCTTTAACAATAGCAGTGACAGAGTTGTGAAAAGATACGGTTTCAGACATGGATAAAGCAACTCTATGGCAATAAGTTCCTGCAGGGCCCAATGTTATTAAACGCATTCTTCAACAGGGTAATTCATTTAGGGTGAAAAAGGCGTCGTTAAAATTTATTGTTTAATTGGATAATAATAGATAACAAATACAGAATATTGAGGAAATT
>CAWVSO010000019.1:0-10480 GCA_963932585.1 uncultured euryarchaeote | reverse complement strand
ATTTATCGGTAATTTTCCGCTATCTGAATATGCCAATGCCCCTCCTATCGCTGCCCCGATACCATACCCTACTCCTCCTCCTCCTGAATCTCCACCAAAATACCTGTCAAATTCATCAATTTTCCAGAGTTTGTGCGGCCAACCACCATATGCAAGTCTACCATTTACAAGAACCCAATCGTCATCTTGTATGACTTCCCATATCTCCTGCGCTAAACGTGGAATCGATATTGGATTTTCATCCCAATGTTCTTTCACCATGGATTTCCAAGTTTCTCTCTGAGAAGTGTGAATTTCTCCCATTCTCTGAGTTCTATTTTTTATTCTATTTTTTATCTCGGCATTATTTCCAATCCGCTTATCAATCGCATCTTTTAATATGGGTATTGCCAATTCACTATTTGCTAACATAGACACAGAAGTTTCTCTAATTGCATAATATCCTGGAACCAAACTAGATGCATCCAAATCATCAGTCCCTATTGTTATTATTTCATAATCTCCTTCTACTTGATCTGTCATCGTGTGAGTGATGCCAACTTCTTTTTTAGTGCAATAGTCCAAATCCCAAACATCAATCGCAAGAATGACGTCTGCCTTTTTATAAATGTCCGTGCCAGATAAATCCAGTTTATGCGTATTAGGAAAGTTGTAACGTCGCATACGTTTATCAACTACAGGTGCACCCAGAGTCTCTGCCAATTCTATAAGTGAAATAACTGCATCTCTAGAGTCTCCCACTTGATCAACGAATATAACTGGCATATCTGCCCCAATCAATATATCTGCGGCCTTTTCTATTGCGTCTGGGTCTGGGGCCATTCTAGCAGGTGGTCCTAATTTAGCCAAGTTCGGTATCTCTATTGGACTTTCTAAATGACATTCTTGAACTTCATGGTCTAGTACAACATACACCGGCCCCTTGGGTGGGGTATTTGCAATTCTATAGGCTCTAGTTATCGAATCTGCAACTCCATCTATATGGACTGGTTGATCATCCCATTTAGTATATCCTCTTACTAAATTTCCTTGCCATTGAGCTGTATGAATCCAATCTATCCAGGGTCTTCTTTTAGACGTCCTCATTGGCCCTGTCCCCGAAAGAATGACTATAGGAACTCTATCCACATACGCATTGTATATTCCCATTGAACCATTTAAAGTTCCAACAACATTGTGGAGAATACACAACGCTGGTTCTCCACTAGCCTTTGCATATCCATGGGCAATCGCAACAGAAAGCGATTCATTTGGTGTAGTGATCACCTGAGGGGTATTGTCATTATAATTGACTATTGATTCTTCAACCCCTCTAAACGAAGCTCCTGGGTTGAATGTTACAAATTCAAAACCATATGCTTTAACCAAATCTGCAATAAAATCAGATCCCCATTCTTGGTTTGTAACATCGATTTCTTTTATCTTTCTCTCCTTTATGTATGATTCCCTTTTATCCATATTATGACGCACCCGCTTCTCAACCATTACCTTATCGGTGTCTCATTATTTTAAATTATTGCTTCATTTGGCGACAAAAACTTCGTGTTTGAGGGTCCCTATGCCTTCTATGTCTATCTCTACAGTATCTCCATTTGATACGGCCCCTGGTTCAATTGGTGTCCCAGTTGTAAACATGTCTCCTGGTTCTAATGTTATATATTTAGTTATCTCGGCTAGAATCTCCTCTGCAGAAAACAATTGGCCTGAAAAATCAGTAGACCTCTCAATCTTTCCATTAATTTTTATTTTCATTTTTGGACATTCTGGAACCAAATCTTTCGTTGCCATTACTGGACCCATTGGGGTGGCGGTATCAAAACCACTTTTTCTCACAGCCCCTGGGTCATCTTCCAAATAATCTGTAATGGCCATATCGTTAACACATGTAAAACCTTCTATGTAATCTCTAGCATTTTCCACTTTAATATTTTTACATTGTTTTCCTATTATGACCCCCAATTCTCCCTCATATACTGCAGATAGTCCTATGGGTACTATGGCAACTTTTCCATGCGCAATAACCGTATTAGGCGTTTTAAAAAACAACCTAGGTTTTTGTGGGATTTTCACACCCAGGCGTTCGATCAAATCTTTATAATTAAAACCAGTTACTATTATTTTACTTGGTTTTGTTGGGGGTAGTATTTCTACATCTTGTACATCGTATCTTTCTCCACAAAAATCAATTCCTCTCTCGTCCCAGACACCTCTTTTAACATTTCCCGATTGATCTTTGAATCTAACATATCTCATATATCTACTTCTTTCTCATTATGTTAAATATTAGTCTATATCACCCTCTTCTTGGGTCTATTTAGTCCGATTCCAACAATTAAACCAACCAAATAACGAACAAGAATAAATTTCTCAATAGGATTAAATTAAAAAAATCCAATTGAGAAATGCGCTTCATCATACCGATTATTGTGCATTTGAAGGTCTCTATCATGCCACAATATGTCAAAGAGTTATTCGTAACATTTAAAGGGTCTGACAGATCACACAAATCAGATGTCAGCAATCAGTCAACTTATTGAAAGATTCAAAAAATTGGCAACCTTGAAAAAATACCTGCCAAAATTTAACATGGAGTTACTACCTGCTATTGTAACTGCTGTTATTTTCGTAATATTCATGTCCCTTGTTGTAGTGATGTTTTTCGGAAGTACTTACTTCGCCCCATCAAGAGATGAAGCAATAACCCTCACAAAAATCGTGTCTATACTTGGGGGGCTAACTGGAGTTTCTATTTTCTATAACACTTTGGTAATTGGAATAGGTGCTGGTGCAATGGGTACCTTTATTGGGACGATATATGCATGGATTTTAGTTCGAACAAACGCCCCTGGAAAAAAATTCCTTCGCATTCTAGCAATCATCCCTTTGACAATGCCGGCTTTAGTCAAGTCCATTGGGTGGGTGGCAATTCTAAGCCCTTCCATAGGGATTATTAACACTTTTTCGAAAGATGTCCTGGGGTGGGGGGTTTTGTTCGATCTATATACACTCGAAGGTTGTGTATTTGTAATGGGGATTTCTTCCTTATCACTTTCTTATCTTCTAATGGAGCCTGCAATCCAAGCTGTTTCTTCTAGTTTAGAAGAAGCTGCAAGATCAACAGGATCTAGTCTACTGCACACATTTTTAACGGTAACTTTACCTTTATTAGTGCCTGGGATGATGTCAGTTTTCTTACTTGGCTCAATCTATTCTTTTGGAAACTTCGAGTACCCTTTCATATTCGGATCCTCAAAAGGTGGTATTGACACATTTGCTACTATAATATTTAAGACAGTATTCTTCAATATTTTCCCTCGGTATGACCTAGCAACAATATACTCAATAGTATATGCTGGAATCGCTATCTTTATGATTTATCTATATCACCGTCTCACAAAGGATAATTTCAAATTCCAGACAATCACAGGAAAATCCGAACGTTATACAAAACATGATCTTGGAAATTGGAAATGGGTTGGAACTGGAATCTGTTTCTTTTTCGCTTTCGTAGCTTTCATTCTACCTCTCATAGGGGTAATTGGACTCGCATTAGCGCCAAATCTGTCTGTAATATTTGAGGAAGTAACTCTGAGGAATTTCGAGAACTTCGTCACCACCGCTGGAATTCCAGAAGCCACTTGGAATACGTTCTTAATTTCATTTGCAGATGGTATTGGTGTAGTCGTTCTTGGAATTTTCATATCTTACACAGCTCTTAAGTCTAATATAGTCATTCGAGGCCGCAGAGTCAATAGGGCAGCAGACTACATAGCAACAATTCCTCTTGGATTACCACCTATTGTTTACGGTGTGGCAATATTCTGGCTTATCCTAATTGGGCCGTTCAAAAATCTTTACGGTACACTTTGGCCCATGATCCTCTCTCTAATTTTATTAAAAATACCTCATGGTACTAGAATGATATCTTCCGCATTGATCACCATATCTGATGAGTTAGAAGAAGCATCTAGAATCAGTGGGGCATCCTGGTTCACCACTTTCCGTGGTATCGTTACACCTCTTATGAAAGGTGGAATACTGAACGCATTCTTATTCGTTTTCATCGACGCAGTAAAGGAAGTAAGTGCAGTTGTACTACTCATTACTGCAGGCAATTCTGTCTTGATGACTGTATTGTTGTTCTTATACAATAATGCACCTAGCTCACTGCCTATGATTGCAGCAGGATCTCTGATCATCATGGTATTCTTGCTAATGGTAGTTGCTGTCCAATCTAGGTTCACTTTCGACGCTTCCAACTAAAGCTATTTTTTTTCTAAAAAGTTTCACCATTTGTCGATTCAAACTTCATAAAATGTCGAAGTCGTTACAGGAGGGCATTTATCACCTCTATTCCATTTAGCATTAATGATCGAAGAAATCCAAACAATAAAAGGGGTGACTCCTTCTGCCCCTATATCTCAGGCCATACGTGCAGGAGATTTCATTTTTGTGTCTGGCCAAACCGGAAGAAATCCTCAAACCCGAACAATAGTTAGCGACGATGTTGGGGAGCAAGCCAAACAAATTTTTAAAAATGTTTCTGGTGTACTTGCTGCAGCAGGGTGCACCATTGATGATATAGTCCGCAACACAGTTTTTTTCACAAATATAGATGATAAATCTGATTTTGACAAGGCATACCGTGAAATTTTTTCTCCGCCTTATCCTGCAAGAAGTGCTGTAGGAATTAAAGAAATAGCACCTGGTGCAAAAATAGAAATAGAAGTTACAGCTTTCTCTCCTCAAAACTAAAACCATGGTGAAATTGGGAAATAATACTAACGTAAGTTTAAACGAGACAAAACGGTCTAATCTTGATTCTGTGGGGAAGAGTATAATAAAAGTTGATACGGATGAAAAAATAACAGGTCAAGCAAAATATGGCTCGGATGTGCTTCCAATCGGTTCTCTCCATGCAGTTGTAGTTCGCTCAAAGTATGTGCACGCAATTATCAATTCTGTGGATGTGTCTGCAGCAAAATCTATGCCGGGAGTCAAAGCAGTTGTCACACGAGAAGAGTTATTGGGTCAATTCGATAACAGAGTTAGATATTATGGAGATGTTATCGCAGCAGTGGCTGCAACAACTTTAGAAATAGCCATTGAAGCGGCAGAATCTGTCACACATGTTTTAGAATCTCTCCCTTCAGTCCATGACCCCAAGAAAGCAGTTAGAGATGGTCACCCCAAAGTACACGCCGTAAATAATCCCGACTTTGGGCAACACGGCCGCCATGAATTCGAAATAGAAAATCCAGAATATGTTCAAAATGTAGACGATTACCATCATGTGAACATTGGGGATGTGGAAAAAGGATTCCTCGAATCGGATTTTATTTTAGAACAAGAATATATTTCGCCTAGAGTCAATCCTTGTAATCTAGACACTCATTGCACCATAGCAGAATGGGAAGGGGATACAGTTGTTTTCACAGAAACACTAGGTGCACCTAGTAGGTCTAGAGATGAAATTGCAGATCTACTAGGCATGTCCCATGAAAAAGTTAGAGTCGTGATGCCTCCTGTTATAAGTTCTAGTTTTGGGGCAAGATCTGTACCTCAGTTATCATTCGAACCCGTTGCTGCAACTCTGTCCCATGCTGCTGGTGGGGTCCCCGTAAAATTATGGTTCGATAGGGAAGAAGAGTTCACCGCAACCGATCACCGTCACCAAACATTCTACAATATAAAAATGGGAATAACTTCTTCTGGAATAATAACTGCAGCTAAAATTGATCTCGTAGCAGATACCGGAGCATATCCAAATGGAGTTGGGCATATAGTGTTGTCAAATGGACTTAGCCGCCCTCTTGAAATTTATAAAATTCCACACTATGAATTCGAAGGTGTATCTGTTTTCACTAATAACCTCATAGCAGGAGAGTTCCGCGGAATCGGGTCTACTCAGCTAGGCTATGCGCTAGAATGTCACATGGATGAATTGGCAAGGCAAGCAAATATAGACCCAATTCATTTCCGTTTGATAAATTTTGTTGAAGAAGGGTATGAACGCCCAAATACTGGGAGGCCAATAGAAAGTTGTGGACTGGTAGAATGTGTGGAACGTGGCCTATCCACTTTCAAAAAAATCCAAAGTGGTCCTTCTACAAACCCCGAAAAATTACGCGGATGGGGAATGGCTGCTGGAACTCATACAACTGGTCTCGGGGCTGTAGATAAAGATTCTTCAGAAGCTAAATTTATTTTATCTTCCAACGGATCTCTTTTAGTAGAGGTGGAAGTATTAGATCACGGCCAGGGAACTGACACCGTAATGACTCAGATAGCTAGTGAAGAAACTGGAATACACGTCTCCAAAATCAATGTATGTCATTATGCAGACACAGACTCTGCAGATGCCTATTTGGGATCTGTTGCCTCTAGGAGCACATATATAACTGGATTGGCAGTTCAAAAAGCAGGTATAAATTTAATCTCAAATATCAAAGACATTCTCGATAAATTATACCCCAATAACTTAACCAATGACCTTTCTATAATTTCTGATTGTGTCTCTTTTGGGGGTCAAAATGTGCCTCTATCTGACATATTCGGGGAACAACTCGTTTCCATCGGTTTCGCGGAATCTGAACTCAATCCTCCTGCATATGGTGCACACTTTGCCGAAGTAGAAGTGGATTCTTTAACTGGTCATGTGGATATACTATCTTATGTTGCAGCACAAGATGTTGGATTTGCTATCAATCCAAAAATGGTAGAAGGTCAATTAGAAGGTGCAATTTCTCAGGGAATTGAATTCGCCCTGCGATCAGAAGTCAAACTAGATCGTGGCATTCCATTGAATCCTAATCTAGCTGATTACTCTGTCATTTCAGCATGGGAAATGCCCAAAGTTCTCGTCTGTGAAATAATAGAATCAAATGAAGATTCTGGCCCATACGGTGCAAAAGGTATCGGAACTCCTGCAATGCCACCTATAGCACCTGCAATCATAAATGCTATACGGGACGCGACTGGAATTAGATTCAACAAAGCACCAGTGGAATCCGAACACATAGCAATGGAACTTTTAAAACAAAAAGGAGGTGTCTCATGAGTCATTATAATCTTCAATCCTATCATTCGCCATCTGATTTAAAATCTGCCCTTCAGCTGCTAAACAAAACTGAAGAATCTATAAAAATAGTTGCAGGTGGACAATCAGTTATGCTTCTTTTAAGACAAGGTTTCTTGTCTCCCGATACTTTCCTCGATATCAGCTGCATTCCTGAACTATCAGGGGTGTCTCTCGATAAAAATAAAATTTCCATTGGCGCAGCAACAACTTATTCCTCGCTTGAACTTTCTAAAGAACTCCAATCGTATTCTATATTGCTCGATGCACTACATGTAATTGCAGATCCTCAAATTAGAAATTTAGGGACTATTGGCGGGGCACTTGGTCATGCAGATCCTTCTCTAGATATAGTCCCACCACTCCTATGTCTCGATTCAAATATAACACTTAAATCTCTCAATAATACCCGTACAATTTCTTTATTAGATTTCCACAAAGAGTATATGACGGCAGATCTGTTGAAAAACGAACTCATTCACTCTATCACATTTGATCACCTAACTAAAAATCAAGGTGGGGCATATGAGAAAGTTGCAAATGTTGAAGGTGGTTGGCCCACCGTTGGTGTGGCAGCACAAGTAGAATTGAATGAAGAATCTGACATCTTATTGGATGTTAAAATAGCCCTAGCGGCAGTAGGTGATACTGCAATCCGTTCAAATAGTATGGAAAAACATCTAATAGGATCTGAAATTTCCATAGATTCTATAAAAAAAGCATCTGAATCAGTCCCTCGCGATATTGATCCTATAGATGACCTATCTGGGTCTGCAAAATATAAGTCCCATCTAGCAGGAGTTTTATCTCAACGGGCATTGATAAAAGCCATCCAACGTGCAGGGGGTAGTCTATGAATATAAGTTTCAAGTTGAATGGCAAGTCTGTATCTGCAGAAGTATCGCCCCATCAACCTCTTCGCGATATACTCAGATCTCAATTTGATTTAACCGGTGTTAAAGTTGGTTGTCATTCTGGTCGCTGCGGTGTTTGTTCTATCCTACTTGATGGAAAAGTAGTAAAATCTTGTTTACTAATGGCGCCAAAAGCGAAAAACCATTCTATAACCACTATCGAGGGACTGGCCACTGCAGAGAATCTTCACCCAGTGCAGCAAGCTTTTAAAGACAATTTTGCTTTACAATGTGGGTACTGCACTCCTGGATTCATAATGGCAACTGTAGATTATATTTCTTCTTCTCCATCATATCCTCCGGATCGAGATGAAATTAAGTCAGCAATTAAGGGAAACGTTTGCCGATGCACGGGCTACGAAAAGATTATATCTGCAGTATCTAGTTCAATTACTCCCCCTTGAGGTTACTATCTGTATCTCTCAATTCTTAATTTTTCAAACTGTTAAATACTACTTAGTTATATCTTCGCTATGGGCCGGGATTCACATCCCAAAGGGTCATTCCCAATATCCTCTGGCCATAATTCGGGATATTTGTCGAAGAAAATCGGGTAGCTTTGGCGTACAGCATGCATATTTTCTTCGTAGGTTTCATGACGAGGGGCATCTCCGCAATTACCATACATGCATACTTTCGGCGAATTGTATCTCTCTCCATTAGGGCCCAATGTATAATCTATCCATCCATCCCCTGGATTTTTATACCGGGATATGTATGAATTTTCTGCCCTCTCGTCTAACCAAATATGGAGTCCTTTATCACAAATTCCAGAAACGCAAAGCATCGGCGGGCTAGGATTCAAAACTCCTCCGATCCTCTCCCTAACTTCATCAGTTCTTAGGTCGCATTGACGATCAGTCAACATTTCCACTTCTACAGAATGCACCCCTGGAATTGCCACAAATACAAAAATAAATAGTATCACGAAAAAACCTGCAATGAAAACAGAAGATAAAGGATGTTTGCTCAAATCAATTTTCAACACTTTAACAAATTTAATTCCTCTGTATATAAAAAAATGGAATTCAGTTTGCAACTATTTTTCTAAAATAATGAGGACTAAGGGGCTCAACGCTCTTCATTGTGTTAATTCGACCCAGTTATCTGGACCAATTTGCCACTTACCGAAAGTTTCTATATCTTTGGTTTCAGAATAGAATTTACCGCCCGCACCATCGTTCAATGTACAAGGAATTGGATTGGCCGCCCTCTCTTCTCTGGAAATGGTCATTTGGGCTCTGCTAGTAATACCTCGTGCTTGATATTCAGCAAACACTTCGTCAGTCATGACATCAAAAAACGATATATACTCGTATACTGCTCCATTGCTCACCGATACGGCTATTTCCCCTTGACCATGTGGACGTATGATATAGCCAATATGCTGTCCAGATGTTACACTGCCACCTTTAGTAAATTCTTCAAGTAAATCCACATGGTGAAAAGTAAATACAAGTTGCTTGTATCCTGTTGGACTTATATAAAATTGATATTCTGTACCCTGTTCGATTTCTCGTGGGACTGTTTGATATAGATCTCCATCCACTGGAGAATAATATTTCACAACACCACTAGTATCATAAGATCCAAAAATAGAATCCCATCGCTGTTTTTCAGTATATGCGTCAAAATAATGCTTCATACTTGAACATGACGCACCCGTGGGGTCATGTTCGACCGTGCCATGGTTATAATTATGGCCATATGCGGCTCGTATTTTAGTAATTCGAATATACGGGTCTAGATCAATAAAATTACTAGTGGCGATTTTAGGCGGGTTGGCAGGGTCTATAGTTGGCTGAGTATCTTCTTGTTGTTCTGATCTAATTTTTTTATCTAACTCCTTGTATTGAATAGAGTCTGCGTATTGGATGGGTTCTGCATTTTGACCAGATTCAATAGATCCGTCCATGAGCATCGCATTTTTCATGTGAATGGACTCGGCCACGTTCACCATTTCCTCCATGGTCATGTCCATAGATTCTCCCATGTCCATCATTTCTTCCAGGGTCATGTCCATAGTTCCTGCAACTTTTTCCATGTCGCCTATGGTCATTCCTCTAGCTTCTGCAATTGTTTTCATTTCATCCATTTTCACAGATTTCATCGTGGCTGTTGTGTCTTCTACCGCGTTAATTGGTTCTTCCAACTGAGAAGATTCCACTTCGGCCCCTGTGCTACCTGAGCACCCGGCAAGAATAATGCATATGGCTACAAGAAACACTAGATGTGGCATTTTCTTATTTTTTCCATCAAAAATTCTATATGTTTTTCTTGTCATTATTGATAATATCTATTTTTTGCACGATAGCTGGGTTTCTATTCTTCTTATTATTATATGGGTGTGCGGGACAAAAATCTCTCTGTGTAAAAATACCCGGAAATTTCACTACTTTACAGTAACTTAGTTGAGGGTTTTTACACTCATTCTAGAATGGGGACGGAGGGATTTGAACCCCCGATCGGCTGGGCTCTCCGGTAATGC
>CAWVSO010000018.1:0-11147 GCA_963932585.1 uncultured euryarchaeote | reverse complement strand
ATTTATTAATGCAGCCCCAGATATTATCGCAGTCCCATGTTGATCATCATGAAAAACGGGTATATTGAGCCGCTCTCTAAGTTGACGTTCTATTTCAAAACACTCTGGTGCTTTTATATCTTCTAGATTTATACCGCCAAAAGTGGGTTCAAGTGCCTGTACTGTTGAAACAACTTCATCTATTGTGAAAGAATTTATTTCTATGTCGAAAACATTTATGTCTGCGAATCGTTTGAATAGAACACCTTTGCCTTCCATGACGGGTTTTGATGCAGGGGGTCCAATATTACCTAGACCTAGAACTGCAGTCCCATTTGAAACTACACCTACTAGATTTCCTTTTCCAGTATAAACATATGAATTTTCTTCGTCATTGTGTATTTCCATACAAGGGGCTGCAACACCGGGTGAATACGCTAATGTGAGGTCCCACTGAGTGTTTGCAGGTTTTGTTGTTAATATGGCCAATTTACCAGGAGGATTTATCCTATGATACTCTAGAGCTTCTTCTTGCATAACATTTTCATCTTTTCCCATAAATCCATAAAAAGATATAAGGGTGTAAAAAGTATTCTATACAGTTTATGTACTGGGAATAACCCAATAGAATAGAGAGTAGGTAATTTAAAATGTTTTGAAGATGTAACAGGAACTATGGGTCTAAAGTTTATGAACACCACAACTGGATTAACATTTTTATTATTGATGGTTGGAATTTATACGAAAGAAGTTGGTGCAGATTTAACATGCGGAATGAATTGGCCATTATGTGATGGGGCAGTATATGGAGTGTTCCCTGCAAATATTCCGAGTGCAATTGAATGGTCGCATAGATTTTTGGCATTTATCGTTGGAATCTTGATACTGTTTGCAGTATACAGAGCGTGGAAAATCTATGGAAAAGATTCAAGGATTACCAAATCCATAATATTTTCAGCGTTATTGTTGCCAATTCAAGTGGGCTTGGGTGCCGTGACTGTGATGAAGGTTAGGTTGTTTCCAGGAGGGAATAGAATTTTAATAGAGCCACTAATCAGTGTTGCACATAATGCAGTGGGAGTATTGATATTAGTAGCATTAGTTTCTGCCACATTATGGGAATGGGATAAGAAAAAGATTAGTTAATGTTTGAATAAAAAGTTAGAGAAAATCAGATAAACCAGACTGTGGATTTTTTGCTTTTGAAGAAGTATCGGGGGAGGCTTTGGTTGAGGAATTGGCATATTTAGTAATTTGATTGGTTGAATTGTTATTTTTAGAAACTGAAATTGGATCAATTATGCTAGTTGTTTTCCCTCGTAAGACAGTAGAATCATCTAGAATTTTCTTAACTTTTTTAGTAGTTTTTCCAGAACCAGTTAAATATGAAATTGATTTAAGATCAAGGTCATATGCTGCAGCCGCACTAGTGGTTAAAATTTTGTTTTGGCAGTTTAAAACCATAATTTTTAGAATTGGCAGTACCCCTAAACGAGCGCTACTCATACTTATTTTACTTAGTTTCGCTATAGATTGTGCTATGCTGTCCCGAAGATCTCTAGATGCCCTAGATGCCCCAAGTTTTTGCCAATATCTAGGAGGACCATATCTAGTCCACCCATTATTAGATGGAGAACTTCGAGATGCAGCAGTTCCAGCAACCATTATATCTCTAGCATAACGCCAATAAGAATAGTTTTGAGTAATTTGAGTGCGGGTAAGCCAAATATCTGCCCGTGAAAGAGAATCATATACACCAGATAACTCATCGATATTGAAATCATTGGATGCGTTTTCATCAATCCAAGATAAAAGATTATCTGGTGTTTCGTTTACATTATAAGACGATTTTATTGCTTCGTGCGGTGTTAGATTTTTGAGAAGATCATTGAGAAATGAAAAAATATTTTCCTCATGGTTACGAGAACTAGTTACTATTTGTTGAGAATGTAGAGTTTCATTCGGTGAAACTACAGCTTGGAGATCATTTAGTGCCCCGCGAAGATCCCCGCTATTTTTTTCTGCTAGTTTTTCTAATGCCCCGGTTCCAGCGTTAATATTTTCTTTTCGGCAGATATCACGTAGAACGGGCAAGATGGATCGTGGCGAAATGTCATTGAAGCGTATTTCGCTGCAAGCATTTCGAAGCGGCCTGCTCATGCCATAATAATCATTTGCTATTAGGATAAGTGGTTGGTGAGATTTCTTAACCAGTTTAGTTAGTGCTGCAGTCCCCCCACGATCATAAGTTCCATGGAGATTATCTGCCTCATCCAATACTATGAGTTGCCTTCCTGAAACGCCAGCATCAAATGTCCCACTCTCTGCAGCATGTAATGCAATTCTGTTGATTTCATTTGCTGTGCGTTTGTCAGATGCGTTTAGCTCTATTAAATTCCACCCCATATCGAAAGCGAGTGCGTGTGCTGCCGAAGTCTTACCCACCCCAGGATTTCCATGAATAATTACTGCAGGAGAACCAAAAGACCAGTTAGAAGCCCATTCTGAAAAGATGCCGATTGCTTTATCATTTCCGCGAATTTCCAATAATGATTTTGGCCGGTATTTCTCAGTGAATTTTTCCATTAAAAATAAATAGTCAGGAGTAAGCTTAGTGGTTACGGAGAAAAAGGTTGAATATGAAACATGGAGATTTAAATAAAACTACACATAGATGAAGAAAGAACTACTAAAAATTACTATTGGAACTATGATGGCATATATAGTATTACTCGTTATGATTGCCATTTTATTTTTTATAATGCCAGTAGTTTTTATGTGATTGTATAGAGAAATTAGGAACTAATAAAAGATGAATATCTAAGCGAATGCCATGGATACATCTTCATTTTCGCTAGCGTCAACAGTTAATGAATCTATAGCCGAAATAAAATCTTTTTGGGTAACTATGGTTCTTTTTTCGCGTATTGCAATCATTCCAGCTTCGGTGCAAACGGACTTGATATCTGCCCCGCTAAAATTATCAGTTTTTTCAGCTAAAATTTCAAAGTCTGTGTCTGAATCCATATTTATTTTCTTGGAATGGATCCCAAAAATTTTTAGACGCCCTTCTTGGTTTGGTGCAGAAATTTTGATTAGTCTGTCGAACCTCCCAGGTCGAAGTATGGCCTCGTCAAGCATATCAAAACGATTAGTAGCTGCTATAATTCTGATATTCCCGCGATCTTCAAACCCGTCTAAACTAGCAAGTAATTGCATCATTGTTCTTTGAACTTCAGCGTCTCCTGAAGTTTTAGACTCTATTCTTTGAGATGCAATTGCATCTACTTCGTCGATGAAAATGATTGCAGGCTGGTTAGCAGACGCTAGTTGGAATATATCTCGTATCAAACGGGCCCCTTCCCCGATGAATTTGTGCACAAGTTCGGATCCAGACATTTGTATGAAAGAGGCTTGTGTCTTGTTTGCAACTGCTTTTGCTAGTAATGTCTTGCCAGTTCCAGGAGGACCATATAGTAAAACTCCAGCAGGAGGATCTATGCCTACTTTTTCAAAAATCTCGGGGTTTTCTAGAGGTATTTCAACTGCCTCTCTGATTGACAGAATTTCATCATCCAAACCGCCTATGTCATCGTAAGTCACTTGAGGACATGAATCTATTTGCATTGCTTGTGCCCTGATATCAGTTTCTTCTCCGAGTATACGGATGATGGAAAGTGCACTGTTTACTGCCACCCTATCGCCTGCTGAAATTTCATTTAACAATTCAGGTAAAGCAACTGTGATGGCTTCTTGATTGTTTCCATGTTGGCGTATGATAATAGCACCTTCTGGAGATACTTCTTGGACTGTTGCAACAAATAAAGGGGGTTGGCGCAATTGTTGATTTTCATGATTTATACGCTCTAATTTTTGCAATAACTTACTATTTTCAGCAGTAATATTTAGTAGTTTATCTTGCAACTCACTGACTCTATTCTGCGCTTCTTGTACCTTTGCAGTGAGTTCATCTAGTTGTTCACTTTTTTGAAATTCGTCTTTTGAACTAGAATTCAAACTATCAGTCGCATCCATTGTAACTTTAATTGGGGTCATAGGTTTATGAGTTTTTGGTAAATAAATCTGACAAGCGTCATACATGTTTTAGATTTAAGGAGTGAAATAAGAGAAACAATTTATCGTTGGACGGGCGTATATGGAGTATGAAACGGGTGGTACACACAGGAGATACACATATCGGATGTCTCCAGTACCAGTTGATAGAAAGGAAAGATGATTTTATAAAAGCATTTAGAAAGGTCATAGAAGAATCAATTCATGATGGGGTTGATGCAGTAGTTCATGCAGGAGATATTTTTGAGAGTGGAATGCCCAATAATGTAGACATTGTAGATACCATTAATGTTCTGCAGCAATTGAAAATTGCAGAAATTCCATTTCTTGCTGTAGTGGGGAACCACGACCGGGTCAGAGGTATTGGGAAAGTGCAGTGGATAGACATATTAGAGAAGTTTGGGTTGGCTATACACCTAGGGCAAATTCCAGTGTGTGTGGACAAGATTGCCATATATGGTATGGATGATGTGCCGTCTTCGCAACGAAAAGATATTGATTATCAATTTGAAGAGTGCCCAGAATATATAGAACATAAAGTTCTTGTGGCACACGGACAATTTGTCCCATTTACCCCGGTAAAGAGAGAAGACACATTGGACATAAATACAATCATAGAAGAATCCAATATTAATTTTGATTGCATATTGCTTGGAGATGATCATGAAAGAAAAGAGGATACAATACAAGGTGTTCGTGTTACTTATTGTGGCTCTACTGAAAGAAAATCTACTAAAGAAAGAAAAAAAAGGAGCTATAATTTAATAGAATTTGATGACCATATTAGGGTGATTAAGAAAAACATACCGGGAAGAAATTTTGAATACATATCCATTAAAGTAAATTTGGAAAAAGATACAGACCACCTTTACAGGCAATTGAAAGAGCATAGATTAAAAATGGATCAGGCGATTGTTAGTCTAACTATAGAGACTGAGGATCAAATATCAAAAGCTGAAATTGAGAATTACTGTAAAAAATTTGGCGCGCTTAAAGTGCTGACAAAAATTATAAAGAATGAAGAGTCTATCGAGATGATAGATGTGGCCCACTTCATAGATCCAATAAAGGCAGTTGAAGAAGAAATAAAATCACTAGGTCTTACGGCAGGTGCACAGGAAATAGAGATCTTGATTCGAGATGGAACTATAGCCGAGAGTAATTTGAGAAATAGTGTTAAAGATTCGGTGATGAAAAGATTAGAGCTTTCTTCAGACCTCATAGAGGATGATAATAGACTGAAAGAACATAATGGATCTGTTGGAATTAAACAGAATAATTCTAGCTTGGGAGATTTTGTATGAGGTTTGATCGATTGAAACTATCGAATTTTAAATCGTACAAGGAGGCCGAAATTGATTTTAATAGTGGAGTTATTGTAATCCATGGAGATAATGGAAGTGGAAAATCAACTTTGCTTGATGCATGTTTTTTTGCACTCTATGGATCAGGACCACCATTTAAACATGGCTTAGGTGACATAGTGACAGTGGGGAAAAATGATTCCAAAATAGAATTATGTTTTACACATGAAAATGAATCATTTCGAATACAACGAGAAATTAAAATTAGTGGAGATAAAGCGATTACATCTAAATGTATGTTACACACCTCGAGTGAGATAATTGAAGGTTCGAAACCAGTAAGTGAAAAGGTTAGAGAAATATTGAGGATGAATTCAGAAGCGTTTGTCAATTGTGCATATGTTCGGCAAGGAGATAATAGTTTGATGGAATCAAGCAATAAAGAACGTCAGGAGTTCATAGACGCATTGCTGCAGTTAGGATTGCTTCGAAAATATGGAGACAGGGCTGGTGAAGCACTTCTAGGAGTTAGGTCCATTTCTGATGAAAAGAAAAGTAAAATAGAATTATTGAATGATCATATAGAAGAATTAAAAGATAAGAATTTAAACGAAAAATTGAGTAAATTGACGAAGAGAGAGAATGAGATTGGTGAAAAAATTAAGACATATAATGAAAAAATAAAAAATTCAGAAAATGAAGTTTCTATGTTGAGAGATAAGGTTCTGTCTTGGAAATCTGAGTGTGAAGAGAGAGAAAAATTGAGTAAATCAATTGAAAAAAATAATAACAATTTAAAAGAAAATAAAAATAAATTGGATGAATTGAAAACGGAAGGGGCCAATATAACCGTAAGTCTTAGAGATTTAAAATTGAAGAGAGAGATGTGTATAGAAGAAATTGGTATGAGGGGAAATGAATTTGAATTGGAAGGTCTTGAATTGACCAGAAGAAAGAATGAGAATGAAAGACGTGGCGTGGATATTGAGATAGGACTGATAGAAAAAGAAATTAAAAATATAGAGAAATTATTGGCAGAGGGCAAGTGCATAGAGTGTGGTCAGAAAGTAGAAGGTGAAGTTCAGAAAAATTCTCTTGACTGGAAAGAAAAAAAACAGATAGAATTAAAAGAAAAAAGAGAGAAGATAAACCAGAAAATAGAACTATTGAATAAATGCATTGAAAATGAGAGAGAAATTATTAAAAACGAAGAAAAGATTGGACATATAAATCCAGTTAAAGATATTTTAAATAACCAAAATTCCAGTTTAGAAAATACACTAAGGGATCAATTTGTTCAGAAAGAGAAGCTACATAGTGAAACTGGTAAATGGAAAGGGATTGAAGAGAGAGAATTAGAACTGGAGAAGGGTAATAAAATAATAGAAAATGACAAAATAGAACATAAAAAATTAGAAAATGAGGAAAAAATATTGCAGAGAGATAAAGGTTTCATCGAGGGTGAACGCATACGTTTGAGGAAATTGATTAAGGAATATGAAATTTTAATGAAAGATAATAAAATTGTAAATAATTTATATGATGAAGTTGGCAAATTGAAAAAATTATATATGGATTTGAGAGTGGAGCTGAGGCAGAAAAACCTGGCACGTTTAGAAATTTTATTGAATGAAATGTTCCAGAGAGTATATCAAAATGACACGTATTCTAAAATTGTAATTGATGAATCATATAACTTATCCATATATCAAAAAGATGGCGAAATACTGTTGCCGAGTCAGTTGTCAGGAGGTGAAGAATCATTAATTAATCTCAGCCTCAGGGCGGCAATATATACCTTATTGATAGAAGGGATCGAGGGGGCAGTGCCAATGCCACCATTGATTTTGGACGAACCAACAGCATTTTTAGATGCAGGTCACATTATGAGGTTGAATTTACTTATTGATTCGATGAAAG
Source organism: uncultured euryarchaeote (assembly GCA_963932585.1). Taxonomy (GTDB): domain Archaea; phylum Halobacteriota; class Halobacteria; order Halobacteriales; family Hikarchaeaceae; genus Hikarchaeum. The sequence continues at coordinate 3,870 of CAWVSO010000018.1, read as the reverse complement.
ATTTGGGTGTTGAACAAATATTAATTGTGACCCATAATGAGAGATTAATAAGGACTGCAGATTCGATCATTTCAGTTGTAAAGGATTCAACGTCAAATCGGTCAAAAGTTTCTATGGAAGTATAAAATTGAGGACATAAGCTATACAGGATTTAAATTTTTTTTGCCATCCAATAATATTTTAAAGCGCATAGAAATCCCAGAATACCTATTGAGAGTATGATAGCGCCAGAGAAATATTCTTTTTCGAACCAAATGAAAAAAGATGCCACGGAAATAGAAAAAATAGATAGATTAAATAAGAATACGATAATCCAGAATTGACTTGTTAAAGGATAATCTACGAACATGTATTCAAAATAGGTATTCGAGATACAAAACATTGTAGTATGGTTGGGAATCGAAAGTATGTTTTCAAATATCAAAACGTTTGAGGATTGGAATTACCAAGGTATTTTATTAGTGGCCCCCTAACGTGTAAGAAATGGATCAATCAAATCTTAATCTCTTTGGTAATGGAGCAATTCCACAAGAAAATATAAAAAAAGAATTGATAGAATCTCCGGATCTAATTGAAGAAGAGGTAGGGAAATTAGATAATGTTCCAGATGGTTTTATTGAAATTGCAGTTTTTCAGGTCAATTACACACTAACAGAAGAAATGGGTACTGAAAAGCCAATAATACATGTCTTTGGAAGAACTGCAAATGATGAAGCAAAGCATGTTAGAGTTCATGGGTTTCGGCCGTACTTATATGCGCTAAAAGAAACATTTGAGAGGAAAAATATCGAGTCCATTCCAGGCATTACAGGTTGGGAAGAAGAAAATGAAAATGGAGATTTTTACATGGGAATTCACGGAGAACGTTTGGTTAAGATATATGGTCAAACTCCCCGAGATGTTGGGAAGTTTAGAGAAGAATTTGATAATTATGAGGCAGATATTTTATTCCCGAATCGTTTTTTGATCGATAAGCATATTGAAAGTGGAATTCGAATTCCTGAAAAAAAATACGATGATGGAAGTCTTGATGTAGATTATGAAGAAGTAGTTGCCACCGAAGTGATAGGCAAATTGAGAATAAATACTTTTGATATAGAAGTTGAAGACAGGAATGGGTTTCCAGAGGATGGTAAGGAACCAATTTTATGTATAGCAGGTCACGATTCGTACTCTAATGAATATTCAGTTTGGATACACGGATGTGAAGATAATAAAAAAAGTGTAACTGATAGTGTTTTAGGACATGAGTTAATGGATTCGGACTCATCCATCAAAATCAATATATTTGATAGTGAAGAGGAAATGATAGAAGCTTTTGTAGATTATATTGAAGAAACTAATCCAGACATATTGACAGGGTGGAATTTCGTGGATTTTGATATGACATATTTCATTGCGAGAATGAAGAAATTGAACAAGAACACTGAATTGAGAATTGATTTTAATAGATTTTCTCGAATAAATGAAATATGGGAGAACAAGTGGAGAGGCCCAAATGTGAAGGGCAGAATCATATTTGATCTCTTGTATGCATATAAGAGGACTAATTTTTCACAGTTAGAATCTTATCGTCTAGATGCTGTTGCTATGGCAGAATTGGGGGTTGGAAAAGAAAGATATGTTGGCACAATCGGGAATTTATGGGAAACTGATCCATCTCAATTGTTGAAATACAATATTAAAGATGTGGAACTTTGTGTAGGAATTGATTCTAAACATAATATTATTCAGTTTTGGAAAGAAGTTGCCGAATTTGTAGGGTGTAAACTGGCAGATGCCACCACCCCAGGAGACGCTGTGGATATGCTTGTCCTCCATAGAGTTCATGGGAAATTTGTCCTCCCAACAAAAAAACGTGCGAAGTCTGAAGATTATGAAGGTGGACAAGTGCTGACACCGACAAAGGGCGTTAGAGAAATGGTAGCTGTTTTAGATTTGAAATCACTTTATCCTATGTGCATGGTTACTTTAAATGCATCTCCAGAAACACGAGTCGATAGTGGATATGAAGGTGAAGTTTATCGTGCACCGAATGGTCAGATTTTCTGCAAAGAGCCCGTGGGAATAATTAGAGAGATGGTTGATGATTTATTGAAAGAACGAGAGGCGAAGAAAAATTTGAGGGAGCAGTATGGCAGAGATACAATAGAATATGATCGGTTTGATCGTCAGCAAGCGGCTGTAAAGGTAATAATGAACTCCCTATATGGAGTTTTGGGATGGGAGCGTTTTAGACTATATGATAAAGATATGGCAGACGCAGTTACTGCAACAGGGAGAGAAGTTATTCAACACACGCAAAAAATAGCTTCTGAATTAGGATATAATGTGGCGTATGGAGATACTGATTCGATTATGTTGGAATTGAAAAAAATAGAAGAAATTCCAGAATCAAATGCCGGACATAGTGAAGAAGAATTAAAGAAAAAAGCAATAGAAACTGCATTTGAAGTTCAAGGTAAAATAAATGATTCTTACGGGGAATTTGCTCAACGTGTGTTAAATGCAGAAAATCATAAATTTGAAATAGAATTTGAGAAATTATATCGAAGGTTTTTCCAAACGGGTAGGAAAAAAAGATATGCAGGGCACATAATTTGGAAAGAAGGCAGGGATGTAGATGATGTCGACATAGTTGGTTTTGAATATAGAAGATCAGATAATTCTGCAGTTACTAGGACTACTCAGCAAGTGATAATAGAGAACATAGTTAGAGGGGAGCCATTGGATGAAGTTAGAAAATACATTAAAAATGTAATTAAAGACTTTGAAAACTCAAGTTTGGAATTGGAAGATATTGGGATACCAGGGGGAATTGGGAAAAAACTCAAAGAATATGAAAGTGCCCCGGCGCACATACGGGGTGCAAGATATGCAAATGTAGTTTTGGGAACTAATTTTGGCAAGGGATCTAAGCCTAAACGAGTATACCTTAAACGTGTAGATTCTGCATTCTTTGAAAATTTTAAGGAAGAAAATCCAGAGATGTTTCCAAAAGGAGGAGCGATTACAGAGGACCACAGAGGTTTGACTTCAGAACAGTTGGAGAGGGTGAAAATTTTTACAGAATTTCAATTGAAGCAAGATGTTATAGCGTTTGAGTTTGGGGATCAAATTCCAGATAGTTTTGATATTGACTGGGAATTGATGTTAGAGAAAGATATCAAAGGCCCAATTGAAAGAATAATAGAGGGAATGGAGATATCATGGGAAGAAATCAGAAGTGGTCAAGAGCAAACTGGACTTGCTCAATTTATGTGATATTTAACGGTGGATGGAAATCAATGAGAAAAAGTTTAAATTAGCTAGAGTCTAATCTATAAAAGATTTTACTTATATCATGGCAACATTAAGGATAAAAAATTTACATGCAGAAGTAGCAGGGGATGGAGCGAAAATATTGAGGGGTGTCGATCTAGTGATAGCTTCGGGGGAAATACATGCTTTGATGGGACCTAATGGGAGTGGAAAATCTACTTTGTCCAAGATAATTGCAGGCCATCCGGCATATGAAGTTACAGATGGAGAAATAATATTAGAAATTGGTGCAGAGGATTTTAATGAAATAGATGAAATTCCAGAAAATAAAAAATCGTGGAATATTTTAGAATTAGAAGCGAATGAAAGAGCATCTTTGGGCGTATTTTTGGGATTCCAATACCCTTCAGAAATAGAAGGCGTAACGATGACTAATTTTTTAAGAACTGCATTGAATGCAACCATAGAAGGACGTGGGAATTTGATATTTGGAAAGAAAGAAGAGGTTGAAGGAGATAAAAAAGTCCCTAGTCCCATGGAAGGTCCGATGGATACGGGTGCAGTTGGAGTTATGGAATTTGAGAAACTGCTAAAGGAGAAAAGAGAACT
>CAWVSO010000017.1:0-11892 GCA_963932585.1 uncultured euryarchaeote | reverse complement strand
GAGGGCGATATTCTGAAGCCCACCTGCAATATTCTCTAACGATCCCTATTTGCTGGAATGTATCTTGTAAATAATGCACCACATGATCTCTTGATCCTTTGTTCCCCAAATCACTCACAGGGGCCAAACCAGCCATAACTACTACTGGAATATTACTCCTGTGGGCATTATGCATTCCTGCCCCTAAATTTTGAGTCCCCACATCTACATGAACCAGAACTGCTTGCGGTTCTCCAGTAGCAGCAGCATATCCATGGGCTGCACTTATCGCAACAAATTCGTGCGGACAGACAACAATTTCTGGCATTTTTCCATCACTTCTTCTAATCTTGGCAGCAGCCTCTATCAATGGAGTATGGTCAGTTCCATAATTAGCAAATAGATATTTTATCCCCTGAACACTCAATGAACGGAGAATTGCTTCTGCAGAAGTAATCTGTTTTTCTTTGGGGATCATTTCTATTTACAATAACACTGTTACTCTAATCACTCTTTTTGTTTTCAGAGAATTTTTTTATAGCAATATCCCTTTAATTCATATTCCATTTTATTTACATAGAATTCTCCACTTTTTCCACTTTCTGTGCCCACTATTAAACTCATCTTCTCACACCCCTCTTCCATTGCCCACATATGTACAAATTCTAATAATAACTTGCCAAAACCTTTGCCTCTGTTATCCTCATCTGTTATCAAATCGTACACGTAAACAAACTTTCCATTTGAAAAGTTAGTGAGTATGTTAACTCCTGCGATGGAGACAATGCGACCATCTTCTGAAACCAACCCAAACAGGCGATATCCGTCTTCATATATTTGACCTATTCGCTCTTCAAACATTTCCTCAGTCAATCCTTTATGAAGCTGTTTAAAAAGAAAAAAAGTATCGCTCGCTCTTTCTATATCAATTTCTAGTATATTTTCCATTATCTTTACCCAATAACTGCCCCTATTTTTGCCCCATAGATCCACCAATTTCTAACGGATATTCTTGAATATTTCCACTTGTCTTACGGGCGACTATGGATCCAATTACCATAGCTCCACGTTCCACTTTTCTCACACCCGCCCGATAATAGAGCACGGTCATATCATCAAAAAACTCCAACAATTCATTTGATCCCAACCTATCTCTATTTTCACTCGGCCCCCTGTAAACCTCATTCTCTGTTTGAAGATGGTGTTCATACACTATCGTGCCACCAATCTTAAGTGATTTCTTGATATTTTCAATCATATCATTTCCACAAAGATAGAAATCCACAACTATCAAATCATATTCATTTTCTACAAACTGAAATATATTCAGATCACTCAATATCCAATTAACCTCTACATTATTCTCATCAGCACGTTTTCTAGCCATCTCCAACGCAACTTTAGAAACATCTACTGCATCCACATCATAACCTTTCTTCGCTAAAAAAACAGCATTCCGTCCATTCCCACATGCTATATCCAAACAGCGTTTATGTTCTTCATTTTCTTCACTCGCCACGGCCTTAATAAGGGCAGATACTTCTTTTCTTGGTTGGTACGTTCCAGATATATATTTGTCATCCCACTTCATACTATTTCATATTTTTCCATAATTCTATTGTCTCTTTTACCATTTCTTCTATTCTATTTTTCACCTCATGATTTTCTAACTCAAACCCACCCTCTATAAAATCTGATTCTATAGAAAAAACGCTCTTATTTGACACACTAATGCCTAGATATATCAAAATAGGTCTTAATTGAGAATCAATCACTAAACTATGCTGCCTGGTTCTCCCTGACATAACAATTCCAGCAACTCTTTTCTTTTCTTGAAATTTTTTCCATGGTGTATAGTCAATAAGATTCTTAAGGCTACCTGAATACCCTGAAAAATAAACTGGCGAGCCAATAAAGTAAACATCTGCATCAATATATCTGTCCATCACATTTCTAGTTTCTTCATCCCATTCACTCGGATCTTTCCCTTCGAACAATGGTATTTCTATGTCTCTCACGTCTATAATCTCATATTCAATCTTTTGATTTTCTAGTATTTCTCCTACATATTTCATTAATGATCTCACTCTAGAAGGTTCTCTTCTACTGCCGCAAACAACCGCAACTTTCATTGAATTAATAGATTCCACGTCCAAGACATAGGATTTCCTCCTTTTTACATCTTCTTCCAACTCTCTCGATTCCGAACAGCAATCTTTTCACCTCTTAGAAGATGATTTATTTCATAATAAACTATATCCTGAGGACCAAGTGACAAAAAAACATAACACACCTGAAATAAATATAGGCCTTGTTGGCCACGTAGATCACGGAAAAACAACACTAGTTCAAGCTCTATCTGGAAAATGGACCGATCAACACTCAGAAGAGCTCAAACGTGGAATTTCAATCCGTCTCGGTTATGCAGACACTACTTTCAAAAAATGTTCTCTTTGTGATAATTCATCTCAGTATATGCTTTCTGAAAAATGTCCCATTCATGACAAAAAAACTGACCTTCTTAGAACTGTTTCCTTTGTCGACGCACCTGGGCATGAAACCTTGATGGCAACTATGCTTTCTGGAGCCGCTCTAATGGATGGGGCAGTATTAGTTGTCAGTGCAACAGATCCAGTCCCTCAAGCACAAACAGCAGAACATCTAATGGCACTAGAAACAATTGGCATTAGCAAAATCGTCATTGCTCAAACAAAAATCGATTTAGCCGGAGAAGAAGCATCCCGAGAACACCACCAAAAACTTAAACAATTTGTCTCTGGAACTATTGCAGAAAATGCACCAATAATTCCAATTTGTGCCAATCAGTCTGTCAACATAGATTGTCTAATTCAAGCAATAGAGGATTGTATTCCTACCCCAATTCGCGATGAAAAATCCCCTCCTCTGATGTATATAGCTAGAAGTTTCGATACAAATAAGCCTGGGTCTACATGGGACAAATTAAAAGGAGGCGTTTTAGGAGGGAGTTTAGTCCAAGGAACATTTTCAATCGGAGATGAGTTGGAGATTTCCCCCGGGCGGCGAATATCTAACGCGGGAAAAATCGAATACGTTCCTATGCTTGCTACTATAAGGTCAATTCAATCTGGAAACTCATCTCTTGATCAAGTAGGTCCTGGTGGTCTTGTTGGAATCGGAACTGGTCTGGACCCCTCTCTAACTAAAAGTGATGGTCTAACTGGTAGGCTAGCTGGAAAACCTGGTACCTTGCCGCCTATATGGAGTGAATTCACAATGAAAGTAGATTTGATAACCCGAATTGTCGAAAAACCCGAAGATGGCGAAATTGGGTCTATTAATACTGGAGAACCGCTCATGTTAACCATTGGAACTACAACAACTGTAGGGATAGTTACTAGTGCCCGTAAATCAGAATGCGAACTTTCGCTTAAAAGACCTATTAGTGCACCAGTAAATGCCAAAATATCTATTAGCCGCCGCATAGGTTCTCGCTGGAGACTAATCGGAATCGGGACTTTATTGAGATAATATTTTCTACAAAACCAATTTCAACATATTAACAACAGATAACTAACATTTTTTATTCTTGAACCAAATAACACGCTGTGGTAGTTGTTGCCCTAGACACAAACGCTTTGATGGTGCCTATCGAGCTAAATATTCGTATTTTTGAAGAAATAGAGTATCTTTTGCCAGCCCCAATTTTCATAGTTCCCGATCCTGTTATAAATGAACTTTCATCACTAAAACATGGAAATGGACTCGCATCTCGGGCAGCTAAAGTAGGATTGGATTTGGCAAACAAAAGATGCAAAATAGTCCAAACTAAGAACAAATCAGCCGACGACGCAATTATGGAGCTTTCTTATACTCGCCAAACAGATTATGTCGTGACAAACGATTTGTCCCTACGCAACAAACTCCTGGAATCTGGTACCCCTGTAGTCGGCGTTAGAGGACGAAACACGTTACATATAATGGAGCCGTAATATGTTTAAAAAGGTTAGAATAATTGACACAGTAGAAGTCCCACCTGCAGAGCTAGGCGATATTAATAAAGATTTAATTAAAGTTTTACTCCAAGAAAAACTTGAAGGCCGTGTAGATGAATCTGCAGGCAGTATTGTTACGGTCACTAAAATACATGAATTGAACGAAGGTGTTGTTCTGCCCGGGCGTCCAGGAGTTTACTATTCCACGGAATTCGATGCTGTAACTTTTGATCCTGCAATGCAGGAAGTAGTCGATGGAACCGTTATCGAAGTGGTCGAGTTCGGGGCATTTGTGGGTATAGGCCCAATAGATGGACTTTTACATGTTTCTCAAATTTCAGATGAATATTTAAATTTCAATGGGGAAAACCAACAGCTAGCTTCTAGTGAATCTGGAAAAGTTCTTGGAGTCGAAGATTCAGTTAGAACTCGAATTGTCACAAAAAGCATAGATGAACGTAACCCTCGGGAATCAAAAATAGGCTTAACTGCAAAACAACCAGGACTTGGAAAGCATGGGTGGCTTAAAGACAAACGTGAGCGAGAGGAAAGCGCTTAATGCCAACTAAAAAACGCCTCGCATGCAGGGACTGTCTCAGGGTTATAGACGTTAAAGACACGGAAGTATGTCCGAGTTGTAATTCCTCTAGTATAACTGATGATTGGAGTGGATACGTTGTCATCCTACATCCTCAACAATCCGATGTAGCTAAAATTATGGGCATAAACGAACCTGGTCATTATGCCTTGAAAGTAAGATAAAATCTTGCCAATTTTAGCCCGGCTTCCACTCACGCTTCGAAACCAATTAAGCGGGCCTATGGGGCAGATTTATACAACCGTTGAAGATTTACTCCCCGTTCTAGGATTTCCACTTATAACTGTTGGGGATGTTGTAACTTCACATTTTAACCTATCTGGCCGATCACCAAACGTTTCGATCATAGATCACTTAACTCAACGTAAACCCATTAATCTTTCACCAGATCCTCTTCATGTTGATTTTTTTCTAGAAGTAGAAAATCCTCCTGCTAGTTTAACAGAAGAACTCATCCAAATTGTATACTGGGCCGTTAACGAATCAAGTGGAATTTCTCAAATACTAGTAAATGGAGAAGAAGATCTAGCAGTATTGCCCGTTATAGTATCTGCACCTATAGGTGCCAGTGTAGTGTATGGCCAACCAAATATGGGCATGGTGCATGTACCAGTCACGCCAGAAATACAACGGCATGTATGGGATTTACTTTCTAAATTTGATGGGGATATCGAACCATTTTTTAAAAATATGTCCAAAAAAAATCCGTAGCACTCTTCGAAATACTTTTAGATCAGACTGAAAAAAGATACCTAATCAACAATGGAACTCACTATATTATCTGAAACCTCCAATCCTCTACTCCATCGAAAAGATGTATCTTTTATTGTTACTCATTCAGGGGCCACACCCACACGCACTGAAGTGCGGAACAATCTTTCAGCACAGCTGAATAAAAATTCAAACGAAGTAATCATTCGCAAACTTAAAACTCAATTTGGCACTCGAAAGACTATCGGGGATGCAAAAATTTATGAAACTTCTGATTTTGCCAAACAAATCGAACTAGATCATATCCAATTACGTAATCAATCTTCTTCCCAAGAAGAATCTCCTATATCTACGGAGGAGGAATAAATGGGAGCCCAAGCAAACTACGGAAACAACGGATCTAGTCCAAATGAAAAATGCCCCGAATGCGACTCTTCTTTCTTAGCAGAACATCACGATCGTTTCCATTGCGGAAAATGCAGCTACACCAGATTGAAAGAATAACTCTCTTCTCCGCAAACGCAATACACAAACAGCAACAATAATTCCTCTGTCATCTTATAACAACGATAAGGTGGCATCTGTATGACTCTCACTTTAGGCATCGAAGGAACCGCTTGGGCAGCTAGCGCTGCAATTTTTGATTCAGAATCAAACAACATTTCTGTCGAAACCCTGCCCTATTCTCCTGTAAGTGGCGGACTTCACCCCCGAGAAGCTGCAGAACACATGAAGGAATCTCTCCCAGTAGTAATCGGGAAAATTTTCTCTCAACTAGAACGGCCTCCTGATGTAGTGGCATTTTCACGTGGCCCAGGACTAGGTCCTTGTTTACGCCTTTGCGCTACTTCTGCACGTGCTCTTTCTAGTACTTTCAATGTACCTCTAGTGGGCGTTAATCATATGCTAGCTCATCTAGAAATAGGTCGACATTTCTCAAATTTTTCCTCACCAATTTGCCTCAATGCTAGCGGAGCAAATGCACACATTTTGGGTTATCAAAATGGTTATTATCAGGTTCTGGGTGAAACAATGGACACTGGAGTCGGAAACGCCCTAGATAAATTTTCTCGACATGTGGGATGGACACATCCTGGAGGACCAAAAATAGAAAAATCAGCCACAAATGGTTCATTTTTTGATTTGCCTTACATAGTCAAAGGAATGGATTTTTCCTTCTCTGGAATCACAACAGCAGCAATCACAGAGTACGACAGGGGAAGGCCAATTGAAGATATTTGCTTCTCACTTCAAGAAACTATTTTTTCCATGCTCGCTGAAGTTTCAGAACGTGCCCTTTCTCTTTTAAATTGCAATGAACTTATTCTTGGAGGTGGAGTTGGAAACAATCTACGATTAAAAACAATCCTTTCCGATATGTGCAATGACAGGGGGGCCAAATTTTCCGCTCCAGAACCATCTTTTCTCAGTGACAATGCTGGGATGATAGCAGTACTAGGGACTCATATGTTCAAGGCCGGCGATACTATCTCAATTCCAGATTCTCACGTTCTCCCAAATTTCAGACCCGATACCGTGCCTGTAACTTGGAACGTACCTCCTATGGATCCTATTTCCAACAAGACTAATTTTGTAAGAGGTGCAGAAGCTCTTGTGGAAATCAATGAATTTTCCGTTTCTAAACAAAGACGCCCCAAAAATTATCGCAATTACCAGTTAGACTCTCGATTAAGACGTGAAAGAACAAATTCAGAAGCGCGCCTCACTAGCGATGCACGAAAATTAGGTATCCCAACACCAATCATACTTGGAATAGATTCTGCCACTTCTACTCTAAAATTACAGAAAGTTGGTAATATGGATTTGGCAGATTGTCTCACAGAACCCAGGGTAAGTGCAGCCATAAAACATCTTTCAATATTACATTCGCACGGCATGGTTCATGGTGACCCCACCACAAGAAATATCAGAATCGACACAGAATCTAATCAGGCATACCTCATAGATTTCGGACTAGGATTCTACACAGACGATATAGAAGATTACGCCATGGATCTCCATGTTTTCGAAGCTAGTCTTCGCGGAACGTCACCGAATTATAAATTTTTATGGGCGGCTGCAAAAAAAACCTATGAACTATCTGGGGATCTTAGAGTTATAAAAAGGCTCAGCGAAATAGAACTCCGTGGAAGATATCATTAACATCTAACTTACGACGATTATTTCTCTTCTTAAACCCCCTCTTGTTCTATGGTACTCTTTGCCACCACAAACGAAGAAAAAGTCAAGGAAGCCAAGTCTTATTTGGGCGATATAGTAACTCATTTTCCATATGACTACGCGGAATTACAATCTGATAGTCTATCTGAAATCGCAATTCATGGCGCCAACGAAGCATTCAACGCTGCCGGCGGAGAAGAACCTGTAATAACTGATGATTCTGGCATTTTCATAGACGCTTTAAAAGGTTTCCCTGGTCCCTATTCCTCTTATGCTTACCATACTCTTGGACTTTCAAAAATACTTAGGCTGTTAAGTAATTCTGACAACAACCGTGCTTATTTCAGAACCTCAATAGCATACCGTTCTTCAGACATTTCTATGGCATTTGAGGGCAGCATTCGGGGGAAAATAGTACCTCAACGTGGGGAAATGGGATTTGGATATGATCCAATTTTCGAGTATAATGGAAAAACTCTAGCAGAAATGAACACCGAAGAAAAAAATTCTATTTCTCATAGAGGCAGGGCACTATCAAAATTAACATCTTGGCTCGCAGAAGATTCAGTTGAACATCGGGGGGTGAAATAATCTTATATTTCCAACTCCTCTAAGCTATATTCTATTTCCTCATTATTTCCCATAATTTTCATTTTCGCAAACCAAACAAATTTACAAAAGCATGTGGTCTTTTTATACTAACTTCAAATCTATTTTTTATAATAACTCCTGCTTTAGAACTAGTCAACCTACTGTCGCACGAAACAATATGGCGAGCTCTTCCAAAATAAGCCGAAGACAGTGCTGAGTTATCTCCTTCTATCTGATCAACAATTTCACAATCCATTTCTATTCTGTCACGCCATTTTTTTGATAGTTCCTTGCTAGACAACAAACAAATCGCGGTTTCGGCCTCATCTAATAACTCTTTGCTAGCAATAAGTTCAATCTGTTTCGAAGCTCGAATAATGTCCATAGCATTTCTCGAAGGGCATTCTGTCATAACATCCATCACCAGAACATCAGAATCTGACACAACTCTAAAAATTGGTTCATTCATCACGTCTCTCCCTGAATATTTTTTCAACCATTTCTTCAGTAACTCTATACTCTCTACACAATTCAAACAACTCTTTCCATGTAATCGAAACTAGGTTATTTTCCCCGCCTGTACCATTCATGCTTTACAATCCTCTTTATGTATTTACAATCCTAATTCCTGAATCATTTTTTGCAGACTACTTTTTGCTTCACTTTCACTTTCTCTGTGCGGACTTCTGCAAAAACCTGCAGGCGCGCCTCTCATATTCATTGCAGCTTTGAGCCCTGGAACTCCATATGTACCTGTCACAGCTTGGTTTAACCCCATCAAACTATCATTTATCTTTTTCGCATTTTCATTATCTCCTTCTCGGTGTAATCTATAAATTTCAGAACATTTTTCAGGCGCAATATTTGCTAGAGCCAATACGCCACCACTAGCCCCCGATCTAAGCGCATCTGCATAAATACCACCAGACCCAACTAACATATTGAAGTCATCTCCATCTGTTAATTCTACTTCTTGCTGAAATATTTCTAAATTCCCTCCTGAATCTTTCATACCTTTTATATTTTTATTCTTCGCAAGTATTTTTGCTGTACCTGGATCCAGAACTACATTAGTGAATTTCGGAACACTATACAAGTATATGGGGATCGACACCAAATCCGATAGTTCTTCATAATAAGCCGCAATCGCTTCTTGGGTGTGAATAAAATAAAAAGGGGTCACAACTAGCGCTGAATCTGCTCCTGCATCAGCAGCCAATTCTGTCTGTATGACGGTCTCACGTAATCCTGGATGGCCAGTTCCTGCTAAAACCGGAACAGAAGCTGTCTCCACAACTATTTCCACCACACGTGAACGTTCTTCCAGTGTCATCAATTCAGATTCACTATTGGATCCACACGGAACGATGAAATCTACTCCGCCTTTTTCTACCCATTTAACAATACCTCTAAGTTTTAATTCATCAACATTACCATTTACGTCAAACGGAGTAACTAGTGGGACACCTGTGCCTTCCATAACCTTTTTTCCACCTTCTCAGCAAAAAATAGTACGGTATCACTTTCACACAAATAAAAACCCATTTTTATCCTTCTCCTTAGAATCTGCTATATCCATTTATTAATTTATATGATTTATTTATCTAGTCCATTCTTATATCTTCATCAAATGCGTTATAGTGTTCCATTTTGTATCTCCTTCCAATCAAAACTATTTTGTATCTCCTTGCCCTACTCAATATTGCTTCATAAATGCAACTAAATTCCGAAAGTTCTGACACATGTATGACAAACCCGCTTATCGGTTTTACTATTTTAATAACAGAAAGTACTTATGCTAATATATAGTTAGTCTGGAGTGCAGAGAGGAAGCTGAAGAAGTACCTCTGGATCTACAGGTCGGTATAACCGGCGCTATGTTCCATTGCAAAATTCAAAAATAAACATGAAAAATCAAAACAAAAAAATCTCAGCTTTGCTATTCTCCGCGTTAATGGTTCTTTCCATTTTCGCTGGAGTTGTCGCTATATCTGGATCAGCTTTCGGTGTTGCCCTAGGCAGCGCTGAACAACTCGATTCTGGTGTGACATATTGGCAAGGTCAAGATATTTGGCTAGAAAATGGTACCGCAGTCGCAACTGCAACCACGCTACAAGTCAGAGCAGTTGATTCAGACAACAAGATCGGTAGTCTTGTAACTGAGTTCCAACTCGACACTGCAAACGTAGCTGGTGCAGTCACCGGTAAAGGTACCGCAAAGATTTCAACCAGTGCTCTATCTGGATACTATGCTATCACAGATGGTGGTGAAGGCGGATTCGTCTACATCTCAAACGCAACTGGTCAATTAGCAAGTGTCAAAAATGCTGCAGGTGGTGCATACGTATCACCAAACGCAACACAGATTGGCGCTGCTAAGTTCGAAGTCACAGTACAGACATTAAGCGTTAAATTGGACGACGATTCAATTGACGAAGACACAACAACAACACTCGATGTAACCTCCAACCGTGGTGCATTCCAGATAAGAGTCTCATCCCCAGAATTGGATGAAGACGATCTTACTGACATATTCGCCGCAAGTGGAACTACCAACGATGTTAATTCCGCATCTAAAACAGATGAAGATGATGACGGAAAGGACAAACGTGAGAGTATCCTCATCAACACAGAAGCCGGACAAAGCATACAAGTTGAGTTCGACGGTGATTTCGATGACCCAGGTACATACACGTTCGATATAGAAGTTGTTGACACAGACGCAGAAGCATCCGCTACAATCACTGTAGCAGATGTCAACCCTGCCTACTCATTTAGTCAAAGTGTTTACACTGAAGAGACTGGTGACGTAGCACAAATTCAGATCGACTTAGTTGACACAACATCTGCCTACCTTTTCGTTGGTGGAGAAGCTGTTAACTACCTAGAAGGTTTCAAAGTAACTGACGGTGACGATGACGGAAAAGTCATTGTTGAAATCAATACCTACGGAATAGGCCGTGATGTTGGGGCAGCTAACACTTACATTGTTGCAGCTGGAACTGATGCAGACAGACACTCCAATATTGACGGAACCGCTTACGGTGTAGATGACTCCGATGACTCTCTAAGTCTAATAGTCAGATACGCCACCGCTTCAATAACTACAGCACTCGATATCGATACTGTACTTTCTGATCCAATAGAAGCTGCAGACTACGATTTGAGAATCTCCTCATCCGCAACAATAACCACCTCTGGTGTATTAGCAGATGAGAAAGCCGTCGCAACACTCAGTGTGACTGACAGATCCACAAACGGTATATCCGTTTACAGAGCTGCAGAATCCGACGCTGACGATTTCGACCCACTCAAAGATATGTCTAAAGCAACTTTAGTAGCAGAAGGTGGAAGCTTATCACTTGAAGATCTATTGATCATAAAAGTCGAGATGTCTGGTGTCTTCGGCCACATCGTAAACAAGGACCTCGAAACTGTCCTTGGAGGTGTAGCAGCTGATTCCGGTATAGCTCACGGTATGAACTTAACCATCGAACAGACAGACGCTGTCAGTAACCAGGATGCAATTGTATTTGCCCTCACAACTGACGACGCCACAGCCGCAAAAGCTCAGATGTACACTGATTCAGACAACAACGCATACTATGTTGTTGTTGACTCTCAGGATGCAACAACAACTAATGGGTCTCTCGCAAAAGGTCAAGATTACAAGATCACAGCCTTCATCGATGAGTTCAATCCATATGTTAAATCTTCAACTGAAGCAGCTAACAAGTTAGAAGCAACATTCCAATATGTCAAGGAAGAGGCAAAAATCTCCGGTCTAAACGCTGACGATGATCTCAGGGTTGTGCCAGGCACAGCCAGGACAATTAAAAGTACTGATAATCAATGGAA
>CAWVSO010000016.1:0-12178 GCA_963932585.1 uncultured euryarchaeote | reverse complement strand
ATCTGAAAACAATCACGATAGTATTTCTTCTAATTTTAAATATATCCTGGGCAACGACCTTTCTGATTTCTGCACTAAAAAAGAAATAGAATCTGCATTAAACCCCACCGAAAATGTGGAGATGAGAGGTTCACTAGGTGGTCCTTCTAGCAGTGCAATAAAAAAATCGTTACATTCGTCAAACCAAACACTTCAAAAAGATAAAAACACATACGAAGAAATTTTAAACAAGGTTCTAAAGTCAAAAAAAGAACTGGAACAAGAAATTACCAACTATTTGTGATCATCAAACATCTGCAACCAATTAGAAAATTTTAAACCGAAGTCAAGTTTATGCTCTCACTATGACAATCACACATTGTGTTGAATGTGGCTCAGACATAACATTATCTGAGGATGTAGAAACTGGTGAAATTTTAGATTGCGATTCATGTGGCGTCGAATTGGAAGTAATTGGTATAGATCCCATCTCAATTTCCAAAGCCCCCGAGTTAGAAGAAGACTGGGGAGAGTAATTATTTAATTATAGTAACCTTTATTAATTAAGTAGCCCTAAATGAGCCTCTCATGAATATAGGGTTTTTACATTCCCAAATCAGAGCAGATGAAAAACTGCTTCTCAATGAACTCCGTTCTCGGGGTCATAATATTCTCAAAATAGATGTTAGACAGCATCTATTTTCTATAAAAAATCCGGCCTCGGAACTAGTAGATTTAGATATAGTTATAGATCGATGCATAGCACAAAGTCAAAGTAAATTCTCTTCTTTATTTTTCGAGTCTTATGCCATCCCTGTAATAAATCCTCCTAATGTTGTAGAGAATTGCTCTGACAAAGTCAAAACTAGCCTTTTACTAGAGCATGCTGGGATTCCTACCCCCGAAACTATAGTGACATTTTCTGCAGAAAGCGCCATAGAAGCCATTGAATCTTTTGGTTATCCATGCGTAATCAAACCTGTAGTTGGGTCTTGGGGCAGGTTACTGGCAAAAATAGATACTAGAAATGCAGCAGAAGCTATAGTGGAGCACAAAGCAACTCTAGGTCATTACGAACACAAAGTTTTCTACATACAAAAATTCGTAAACAAACCAAACAGGGATATTAGGGTGGTAGCAGCAGACGGTTCTCCAATTGCTGCAATGACAAGAACATCAGATCATTGGCTAACTAATGCAGCAAAAGGCGCAGTAGCAGCTGAATATGATATCCCAAAAGAAGTTCTTGATCTAGTTAAAAAATCTTCAGAAGTTGTTGGAGGTGGGCTTCTTGGAATAGATTTAATGGAACTAGATGGTGGTGGATTCACTGTACATGAAATCAATCCTGGGACGGAATTCAAAGCTCTTAATAATTGTGTCGAACCAGACGTTCCATTCCATATAGTAAACTGGATCGAATCTATTGTGAATGATAAAAGAGGTAATTTATGACTTTTTCCACAGCAGTTATTGGGGCAAGTGGATTCACTGGTGGAGAATTATTGAGACTGATATCTGATCATCCTAAACTTGAACTAATACAAGCAACTAGTCGAAAATATTCTGGAAGATCAATAGGTTATACTCATCCCAATCTTCGAGATTTAAAGTTAAAATATTCTCCTCCTTCTGAAATCCAATCGGTAGATGTTCTTTTCTTAGCAACTCCCCATGGTGTTTCAATGAATCAAATGGGGGATTTCCTCACAACTGCCAAAACTGTAGTTGATCTGAGTGCAGATTTCAGACTCAAAGACCCAAAAAAATACGATGAATATTATAATGGGCACTCATGTCCAGAATTACTTGAAAAAGCAGTATATGGTCTGCCAGAACTCCACAGAAACGATATCCCTGGTGCAGAAATAATAGCTTGTGGTGGGTGCAATTCAACAGCTACTATTCTTGGTCTTTATCCTCTCTATCAATCGGGTATACTTTCTACAAACGATCGCATAGTCGCAGATATAAAAGTTGGTTCATCAGAAGGCGGGGCTAGCGGTAGTGCATCTTCTCACCATGCAATGCGTTCTGGGATTGTCAGACCCTATGCTCCGATTGGCCATAGGCACGAAGCAGAAGTCGAACAAGAACTTGGAGTAAATGTGGCATTTACAGTACATGCAGTAGATATGATCCGAGGTGCATCCGCAACTTGTCACATTTTCCCTGAAAACTTTGACTTCACAAAATCAGACATCTGGAAATCATACATGGATTCTTACAAAACAGAACCATTTGTGAACCTATTAAGCGGGTCTGGTGGGATATACCGTTACCCAGAACCAAAGGTAGTCGCTGGGACAAATAATGTAGAAATCGCATTTGAAATCGATGAAAAAAATGGCAGAATTGTAGTCTTTTCTGCTATTGATAATATGATGAAAGGTTCTGCAGGACAAGCCATTCATGCAGCAAACATATCGCTTGGATTGGATGAAACAACGGGGCTTTCTAACCGAAGTTTACATCCTACAGGTGCTCCTTAAAGGAAATATTTTTAAAACATACTAATAACTATGACAATCGTATTGAAAATAGGCGGCGCAAAAGCAGTAAACCCAGAAGGTGCCATAGATGACATATCGCATTTGTATACTCAAGGCGAATCTATTGTAGTTGTTCATGGAGGTTCTACTGCTATAGATGAAAACCTAGATAAAATGGGACTATCTCCAAAATATGTCGAGACACCTGGGGGTGTTATTGGCAGATTCACAGATTCAGATACAATGGAAGTTTTCACAATGACCATGGCAGGATCACTTAACACAAATCTTGTTGTACTTTTACAAAATTCCAATGTGAATTCTATAGGCCTTTCTGGGGTTGATGGCCGTCTATTATCTGGTCCTAGAAAAGATTCAATCCGCGTCCTAGAAAACGGCAAGAAAAAAATCCTACGCGGGGATCACTCTGGAGTTATCTCTGATATCAATATAGATCTAATCCAGCTCCTACTAGATAATAAATATGTCCCTGTAATATCTCCTCCAATGATGGCCAATGATGGAACTGCAGTTAATATAGATGCAGATAGGGTCGCATCTGCACTTGCAGGGCCTTTAAACGCAACATTAATTTCTTTAACTGATGTTTCAGGCATCTACCGCGACATTTCTGATCCAAATAGCCTAATTCAGCATGCAAAAACACCAGATCAACATGAAATATTACAACAAGCTGCTGAAGGTTTTATGAAACGAAAGTTAATGGCAGCAAATGACGCAATCCAAAACGGAGCTGAAAAAGTTATCATAGCAGGGGCAAACGAATCCAATCCTCTTCTATCAGCTTTATCTGGTGGAGGCACTCATATATACCCTGGGGCACTGCTATGACAGATTTTATTTTCTCTAGAAAATCTATAAACATTACTCATGGTTCTGATGTTTATTTATATGCTGAGAACAAAACCGAATATCTAGATTTGGGAGCTAGCTACGCTTGTGTCCCCGCGGGCCACAATCATCCAGACATAGTATCTGCGGTAGAAAACCAACTAAAAAAACTATCCTATGTTCAAGCATCATATCCTCTTAATGTCCGCGATGAATTTCATGAAAAACTAGTTGAATTGGCCCCTGGAGATATCCAAAATGTTTGGCTTTGTAATTCTGGAACCGAAGCAAATGAAGCTGCTATAAAATTCGCCAGACATGCCACCGGAAGACAACAAATTATATCTACAAAAAATGCATTCCACGGTAGGACAATGGGGTCTCTTTCTGCCACTTGGAAACCAGAATATAAAAAAGGTTTTGGACCTCTTTTAGAAAACTTCAATTTCTCCAATTTTGGGGATATTGAATCTCTGGAGGCTCAAATTTCTGAAGAAACAGCAGCAGTAATCGTCGAGCCCATACAAGGGGAAGGGGGTGTTAATATCCCTCCTAAAAATTATTTGAAACGTATTAGGGAACTCACAAAAGAATTCGGTGCGGCAATGATCGTCGACGAGATACAAACTGGAGTTGGTAGGACTGGATCTTTTTGGGCATGCGACCAAGACAATATCGTTCCTGATATACTCACATCTGCAAAAGGTCTAGCAAACGGATTGCCTGTGGGGGCAACTTTATGTGCCGATTGGATTGCATCCGATTCTGGTAACCATGGGGGAACTTTTAGTGGTGGCCCAGTAATATGCGCTGCAGGTTCTGCTACCATAGATGCCATTGTAAATCAAAACCTTCCTAAAAATGCATCTTCAATTGGATCTTATATTCTCCAGGAGCTTAACGAAACAATAGGAAACCAAACACGTGATATACGCGGGTCAGGACTATTAATTGGGATAGAGGTAAAACGAGGCGCGGGTCCGATATTACAACAGCTAGCCAAAAATCACGGCATATTAGCACTACCTGCTGGGCGAACTGTTCTTAGAATTTTACCACCTCTCACTCTTAAAAAACACCACGCCGATTGTTTTATACAAGCAATGAATAATCTTCCAGAGGGCCTATTATGAATTCAACCTGGGACAAAAAAGAAGCAAAATCTTTACTTTTCGATCTTGTATCCACACCATCTCTTTCTGGCAAAGAACAGCATTGTGCCAAACTAATTGTAGATTTTTTTGAAAACCACAATCGAGAAGCCTGGTTAGATGATTCTGGAAATGTCTGTTCCCCTGCAAACGATGCTGTTCTTTTAACTTCTCACATGGACACAGTACCTGGAGAAATGCCTGTTAAAATAGAAAACAATGTACTTTGGGGACGTGGTTCTGTAGATGCAAAAGGGCCTCTTAGTGCAATGATAGTTTCAGCAGTAGCAACTGGTGTTAGTTTCGTTGGTGTTGTAAGTGAAGAATATGATTCTCTTGGTGCAAGACATTTAATCTCCACTCGAAAATCCATTCCAGATTCTCTGATTAACGGAGAACCAAGCGGTTGGGATGGAATAACTCTAGGTTACCGTGGATTACTTAATGGAACGTATGTGGCCACTAGCCGCTCAGGTCACACTTCCCGGCCAGAAAAAAATGCTCTCCAAGAAGCAATAGGCTGGTGGTCTTCAGTAGAAGAAGGATTTAAAAGTCAGGACTGGATGCCAAATTCACAACCCACAAGTAAAGAGTCCGTTTTCGATCAAGTAACTCCCAAACCTATCAAAATAACCGGTGGAAGCAGCCCCGATGGGCTTTCAGTAGAAGTTACTTTCGATGTCCAATTCAGAGTCCCTCCTCATCTCTCTGTAGACGAAGTCCGGGAAATGGCAGATAATGAATTAACCATTGGGACTATCCACTGGAAAGACAAAGTAAAACCTGTAATGATGAGTGCTAGAACTCCTCCAGCAAGGGCATTTAGAACCTCAATAAGGCATTTTGGTGGAAAACCACGCCAACTAAGAAAAACTGGCACCAGTGATATGAATATTTTCTCTGATTCATGGGATATCCCTATGATAACATATGGTCCTGGGGACTCTTCCTTGGACCATGCTCCTGACGAGAGAATTTCTATATCTGAGTTCTATCTCAGTATAGACGTCCTCGAACAATCTTGCAACAGATTATCTAAATCATGACCCACTTATTAGACATAGACGATTTAACTAAAACAGATATTGATTCAATTTTACAACTTTCAAAAAAATTGAAAATTTCTCAAAAAAATAGATCAGACCCTCCACTTTTATCTGGAAAAACAGCAGCAATGTTATTTCAACAACACAGCACCCGAACTAGAGTTTCATTCGAATCTGGGATGTATATGCTTGGTGGTAATGCCATAAATCTAGACTTATCAACATTACAACTGGACAGGGGAGAAACACTATCTGACACGGCAAAATCACTTTCTCTTTATGTGGATGCAATTATCGCAAGGGTCTCTGATCATTCGCTTCTAGAACAGTTAGCATCGTCTTCTGATGTACCTGTGATCAACGCTTTGTCTAACAAGGCCCACCCCTGCCAAGCTCTAGCAGATTTACTAACTATCTATGAAGTTTTCGGCAACTTCGATGTCAAAATCGCGTGGGTTGGAGATGGTAACAATGTTGCAAATTCATTTTCACTCGCATGTTCTGCAATGGGCATTGATCTAACCATAGCAACACCAGAAGGGTATTCTTTACCAGATGAAACAATTTCAAAACTAAAATCTTCAGGTGCTTCTTTTTCAACAACAACCTCTCCAAAAATAGCAGTTTCAAACGCCGATATAGTTTACACCGACACTTGGATAAGTATGGGGGATGAGAAGAAACGCGCAGAAAAACTTTCTCATTTTAATGGATTCCAAATAAACAATGATCTACTTAAATCCACAGACGCTTTAGTAATGCACTGCCTCCCCGCCCACAGAGGTGAAGAAATATCTTCAGATATAATTGATGGCGATAGATCTTTAATATGGGCCCAAGCAGAGAACAGACTTCATGTCCAAAAAGCATTGATGGTTCATTTATTAAATCCAAATTTTAACGCATAATAATGCACCATTTTTATGTCTAATAAATAACCACAAAAATAAATATATGGGCACTTTTATCTTATGGTTCATCCCTGCATTTTTTATATCTTGGAAACTGATTTCTCTATATAAAAATCATATTAAATTTCAACACATACCTTTTAGTCCATTATATGGTGATCTCAAAATAGGAAGTGATTATCTAGACAAATATATCACCAATCCACTCCCTCCTGCATTAGGAGAGATAGATGATGTTTCCCTTTTTTCCAGCCCGCATTTCGACCCGATTCTGTTATCTTCTTTAGTTAAAGATTTTTACGAACAAACTTCTTTATACACTTTAACATTCGAAATCAATTGGCACCATCCATTCAAAATTGCGGCATATATTTTTAGCCATTTCACCTCGTATATTCAACAACTAAACCTCCCTGGTATTAGCGGAACAAAGAGTAAATTAATAAGTCAATTCTTCTCAATTCCTCTTTCAATAGATCCCCGTGAAGGATCACGTGCATGGATTAGGACCAACCAAAACAAAGAAGCAGTTTTTGTTGCCTTTTACGCTACTCACAAAACACATGAAATCCCCTACGTAAACATAGCAGTTCCTCTCCCATTTTCAAATCTCAGCACGGTGCTAAGCATAAAAAATTGCGGCGATGGACTCGAACTATCCACAAAAAACAGGCTCGGGGATGAGGGATTATACCTAGTAACCCGTTTCTTTTCTATACGGCTCCCACTTTCACAAACATTCCTAACTTTTCCTGTACTTCCCATCGGTGAATCTAAGAAACAAATATCTGCGACACATACAATGTGGGTGTTCGGTATAAAATTCCTAACGTTACATTACACGGCTTACAGAACTACAAAATGATTTTTTTAAATCAAATATATTTATTATTATGACAATATTAAAAACTACTAGTTCTAACCCGATGAGTTTAATTCCATGGTGAAATCACCTTTCAATATGGTAGAAGACTTTTTGATGCTAAACCCTGGACCTGTACCTCTCTCGAAAAACGTAAGAGATGAAATGGCTCGTGAATTAGTTTCTCATAGGTCCCCTGAATTCGGAGAAACCTATCAGCAATTTAGAGATGGTTTGGATTACGTGTTTAAACATTCTACAATCGACGGAAGCTCTAGCACCGATAACGGAATGAGCATTCCCCTTATGGGAACTGCAACTATGGGAATGGAAGCCGCAATTACCAATCTTGCTGGTCCAAAAGATGAAGTAGTCGCATTAGATAACGGGAAATTTGGAGCACGTTTTGTAGACATAGCAGATCGGAATTGTTTGGCCAAACCCATTCGTGCAAACTGGGGCGAATCTTTTGATATGGATTCTATCAAAGAAACAATCACCCCCAATACCCATCTAGTCGCAATGGTTCACCAAGATACTTCTACAGGAATTATGAACCCTATTCAAGAAGTAGGAGAAATCGCGAAAGAAAATGGGGCTTTTTTCGTGGTAGATGGAGTTTCTAGCATAGGGGGAGATGAATTCAAAATCGATGAATGGGGGGTGGATGTAGTTATAGCAGATGCACAAAAAGCGCTGGCAGCTCCGCCTGGTATCAGTGCAATTTTTGCCACAGAAAATGCACTCGAATCTTTCGATAACACCCACTCTGGATATTATCAAGATTTACCTGCATACGTCAAAACAACAAAACAAAATAAAACACCATTCACTAGCGCTGTAACTCTAGTACGTGCATTTGTAGTCGCACTAGAAAACATAAAAGAAGAAGGGATCCACAATAGAATTTCTCGCCATAGAACACAAGCCCAAGCAAACCGTGCAGCATTGGCAGAAATGGGACTTTCTATGTTTCCAAATCTAAATGACTATAGCAGTTATTCAAACACAGTAACCGTTGTTAACCTACCTAGTCCTATCTCGCTTGATTCCTCAAATTTTTTCACCACAATGAAACAAAGAAATGTTACTGCTAGTGGTGGCCATGCACATCTAAAAGATCTAATCCTTCGCGTATCTAATATGGGGGATTTAACCAACGCACAAGTATTGCGAGGGATCCGAACTGTAGGAGAATCTTTGCAGAATTGTGGTATAGATGTAAACACTGATTCTGCAGTTAACATAGCAGAAACTACGCTGAACTATTAAGTTAAAATTCAATAAATATTTTGCAATTCTGTTCCATATTACTGAAAATAAATATACGCAACAGTTATATTATTTGAAGTATTTATGCATAATACAAACTTAACAAGTATGGAGTATATTCATGGATATTACAAGGAAAACAGTCGAATTGGGGAAATTTGAATTCGCATGTGGCGATTCGATTAACAACCTTGTTCTGGCCTATGAAACCTATGGAGAATTTACTGGAGAAAACGCAGTTCTTATCTGTCATGCTCTGACAGGAAGTGCCCACGTGGCAGGCCAACACAATAGAAACGACACCAATGGGCAAGCACGTGCATGGTGGGATTCAATAGTGGGCCATGGAAAACCAATTGACACATCAGAATATTACGTTATTTGTATAAATGCTATAGGTTCTTGTTATGGTTCTTCTGGGCCATCTTCTACATCTCCTGAAACCAATTTACCTTATGGGACCAACTTTCCACCTGTCACTATAACTGACTGGACACGATCTCAAAGAATGCTTCTAGATCACATAGGGGTCGGTCGTTTACACGCAGTAATTGGTGGATCTGTAGGTGGGATGAATGTACTTGAATGGGGAAAATTGTACCCAGATGATGTCAACCGATTAATACCTATAGCTACGTCTTCGCGGTTAGATCCACAATGCGTAGCATTAGATTCAATAGCTTGTAGTTCCATAACTGGAGATCCAAATTGGAATGGCGGTGATTACTATGATTCCATTCCGCCACTCAATGGGCTGTCCACCGCTAGAAAAATTGGACATGTCATGTACCTTTCAAAACAATCAATGTCAGCAAAATTTGGAAGAAGATCTGCTGGAAGAGACTCTCTTTATGATTTCTCACCTACAGACCCTGCGGCAGCATTCTTTCCCTACACAGAAGTGCAATCTTATTTAGATTATAACTCTGAAAAATTCACTACAAGATTTGATCCAAATAGCTATCTCTACCTTGTTAGGGCAATGGATAATTACGACCTTTCTTCAGGATATGAATCTGATACAGATGCTCTCTCAGCTTTCACTGGTGAAGTTTTAATACTCTCTTTCCTGGGGGATTGGCATTTCACTAGTAAATCATCTGAAGATTTGGCAAATTCATTTAGAAAAGCGAATATAAACGTAAGGCATCATGTTGTCGATTCCACATATGGTCACGATGCATTCTTAGTCGAACCAAATTATGTTGGGCCTCCCATTTCTGGATTCCTTTCTGATGGGATAAATGCAAGTTCTGTAACTGATACTTTTTCAAAACCAACTCATAAATTTGCTCCTGTGCATAACAGTTTGTTTTCAAATTAATTTTAGATTATAATTCTATTTTCTCGGAATTTTTCTCCCAATTCTGCCATTGTATCTACGGTATAATCGCACGATAATTTCACAATTTCTTTAGCTTTAAACCCTATTGCCAATCCTGCCATTTCCAACATTGGAATGTCATTAGATCCATCTCCTACTACAACTACATCCTCAAAAGATATTTTTGACATTTCACAAATACTTTCCAAAACGCGTCCTTTTGATTTTTTTATCACTTCACCCTTTACTTCACCCGTTAGGTGTCCATTTTCAACTACAAGTTCATTTGATATTATCCAATCTACATTGGTTCTGTATCCTTTCAATGCACACTCAACTCCTCCCAAGAACCCACCTGTAATAATGGCTATCTTCACCCCATTCTTTCTCAAATTTTTCAATATCTCCCCTGCCCCCTGGCGTAAAAACACTCGAGAGTATACTTCGTCCATATCATTTTTAGATAGACCAGTCAACAATTTTGCTCTCTCGCGTAGACTTTCTTCATACTCTACATCTCCTCTCATGGATTTTTCTGTAATTTCCTCTATAAGTTCTTTACAACCCATTCTTTCTCCTAACATAACCATCATTTCATCTTCACATAAGGTACCATCAAAATCAAACACTACAAGTTGCACAACAGTTTGCAGATCCTTAGACTTCTTAAATGTCATTATTTTATAAAACTTATATCATTTCAGCATAACCTTTCTCAACCAACAATTAAGAAAGTATTAATCCTCCCGAACATCTTCCCAATTCATGAAGGTTGTAGTGGCCGAACCCATTGATAACTCTGGCTTAGATATTTTATTAGAATCTGGATATGAAGTGGAGACTCTTTATAATTCCACAGAAGCTGAACTTTTGGAATCAATTAAAACGGCAAATGGGCTCATAGTTAGATCTGGAACCGATGTAACAAAAAAAATCATCGAAATGGCCCCCGAATTGATCATCATAGGGCGCGCAGGCGTGGGTGTCGACAATATTGACATCGATGCAGCTTCTGATAATGGTGTTATCGTTGTAAATTCTCCTGAAGGTAATATCAAAGCTGCAGCTGAACATACAATTGCCATGACATTTGCAATATCAAGAAAAATTCCCCAAGCTCATATTTCCCTCACTGATGGAAATTGGGCCAAAAAAGATTTCATCGGACTAGAACTGAGTGGAAAAACTGCCGGGATAGTTGGACTAGGCCGCGTGGGTCAAGAAGTTGCAAAAAAATTCATTTCTCTTGGAATGAAGATAGTTGCTTTTGATCCTTATATCTCTCAGGAAAGGGCAGATCAATTGGGAGTTTCTCTTTTAGATTTATCTGATTGTCTCACTCAAGCCGACATACTTACAATCCATACCCCATTAACACCAGACACAAAAAATCTTATAGGCAAAAACGAACTTGAGAAGTTATCTCCTGGCTATTTAATCAACTGTGCTAGAGGCGGAATTGTAGATGAATT
Source organism: uncultured euryarchaeote (assembly GCA_963932585.1). Lineage (GTDB taxonomy): Archaea > Halobacteriota > Halobacteria > Halobacteriales > Hikarchaeaceae > Hikarchaeum. The sequence continues at coordinate 817 of CAWVSO010000016.1, read as the reverse complement.
TGATCTAGCAGAAGCGGTGTCAAACGGTACCATTTCAGGCGCAGCAATAGATGTTTTTTCTGAAGAACCTGTTTCTCCAGACAACCCCCTCATAGGTGTAAAAAATATAGTGGTCACGCCGCATCTCGGTGCTAGTACAGAAGCGGCACAAGAAAATGTTTCCCTCGACATAACAAAACAAATAATCGCGGCATTTAACGGAAAACCAGTTGAAAACGCTATCAATGCCCCATCTGTCGACGAAATAACTTTCAAAAAAATTAGTCCTTACATTTCTCTCATGGAGACTCTAGGGCGATTATCTAGTCAACTAACCTCAAATAGAATCAATTCCGTAGAACTGACTTATTTCGGTGAAATTGCAACATTAGATGTCGGTTTAGTCACCGCTAGCGCGCTAAAAGGAGTTTTCACTTCTCTTGAATGGAGGATCAATTCTGTCAATGCTCTGCGTATAGCTCAGGAGCGAGGTGTCTCAGTACACGAACACAAAAATCCCACGGCCAATGGCTTTCAAAGCATGGTATCCATAACCCTTCATACAGATTCAGAACCCATTTGCATTGAGGGGACTATATTTTCTGAAAACGATCCTAGGATAGTAAGTATTGATGGGTTTAGGATTGATGCCATCCCCTCCGGTCATATGCTAATATCTAGAAATTTAGACCGCCCTGGGGTTATAGGACTTATAGGCACTATATTAGGAAACCATGGAATTAATATTGGGGCGATGTTCAATTCCAGAGAAACAATAGGCGGAAGTGCATTAACAGTTTATGAAATAGATGATCCTATATCCACTGTAGTAAGAGAC
>CAWVSO010000015.1:0-13776 GCA_963932585.1 uncultured euryarchaeote | reverse complement strand
AAGAGAGCTTGATTGATTTGTTTAGATTTACAATAAATTTAAAAGTTTATGTTTGATCGGGAGGGAGGTAATAATATTCTCCGGATCTCCTTTGTTCTTTGTCTTTTTGACTATCTGGTTTATTTACACGGGGGCGGTAAGTTCGTGCATCTCTCCTAAAAGTCACGCCTATGTTCGAAAGGAATTCATTCATTCCAGTGCGCATTTCTTGAGGAGGTCCTGCTTGTCCAGATTGGGAAGGTATACCGCTAAAAACTAGAAGCCGATCTACTAAAAGATCTAACATGTAGATGTCATGGTCAATTACCATAACGGATGCACCAGTATGTTCCGCGAATCTCCGAATAGTTCTGGTTGCCTGGGAGCGTTGCTCCACATCTAGATGTGCAGAAGGCTCATCTAAAAGATATAAATCTGATTTGCGAGATAGACAAGCTGCTATGGCCACTCTTTGAAGTTCTCCGCCGGATAAATCGCCCATGTTTCTATCCATGATTGAATCTAATTGCAATGGTAAAGCTATCTCACTTGTCCAATAAGAGTTTCCAAAATCGGATGTTATTGTAGACAGATGGGAGTCTACACGTGTTGTTTCTTCGGTGTTTAGGTATTGAGGTTTGTATGAAATGGAAATTTCAGAGTCTATTGAGAAATTATCTATTTTTTGATGCCCAGAAAGAACCTTAGCAAAAGTCGATTTTCCAATTCCGTTCGGGCCAACCACTCCAAGAACTTCATGTTGATTTATGAGCCCAGCTTCTACTTTTACAGAGAAGCCTTCTTTGTAAGATACTTCGATATCGGGATAAGATAGTAGAGGTTTTTTAATTATGGTATTTTTTGGAGCTCTTTGATCGAAAGTTATTCCTTGTGGCCGGACTCGCATATTTTCGTTCTTAAGATATCCAGATAGATATTCATTTATTCCAATTCGTGTTGATTTAACATCAGTTATGACTCCGAAAATTCCAGCTTTTCCATATGCTATATGAATTGAATCTGCGATTAGATCTAAAACGGCCAAATCATGTTCTACTACAAGAATTGATTTTCTTTCAGATGCCGCTAGATCGCGGATGATAGTTGCTGCAGATATACGTTGGCTTATATCCAAATAAGGTGTGACTTCATCTAGGAAATAGAAATCTGCATCACGTGCTAGAGTTGCTGCAAGTGCAACTCGTTGGAGCTCCCCACCAGATAGAGTTTTTATATCATTTTCTAGAACGGGGATTAATGATAAATCATCAAGTAATGTTTCAAGTGCCCCCCGTTCATCTACATTCGACAATAAATCCGAAACTGTTCCATCGAATGCCAGTGGAATGGATTCGACATATTGAGGTTTATGAGCCACATTAACGGATGTGGATTGTAATTCTTTTAGATAGTTCTGGAGTGATGTTCCTTTATAACTGTCAATTACTGAATCAAATGTAGGAGGCACGGAATAGTTTCCAAGGTTTGGAATAGTACTTCCTGAAAGAATTTTTATAGAAGTTGTTTTTCCAATACCATTTGGCCCAAGAATCCCTATTACTTTTCCAGATTGGGGTGCAGGGAGACCATATAAAGAAAAAGTATTTTCGCCATATCGATGAGTTGGAGTCTCATTTAATTCACTAGGAAGGTTTATTATTTCAATTGCTCCAAAAGGGCACCTGTGTACACAAATTCCGCACGTTTCACCTAGACAAATGTCTTCTGAAATTCTAATTTGGTTGGGCCGTCCATCAAAAAGATCATCAGATTCATAAAACTCACCTCTAGTTGTGATGCATGACTTACCAGTCCTATTTGGAGGACAATAGTTGGCACATTCATAATTGCATCGATCGGGTTGACAACGATCGAGGTTGACTACTGCAATCGATTCTTTTGACATGGTTAAAGTGATGCATTGGTTGTCAATAGAAGGGTCCAAGTAATGAACCACATTGTGAAAGTCATAAATGCCACATAAAGATGATCTTTGGTAGAAAATTCAGATACATTTACACCGAGAATTTGCATCACGAAAAGCCCAGATAGTAAGCCCGCAATCAGAGGAACTATGGAGAGAATATCAGATGGCCCACTTGCGACTAAAGAAGTTAAAATTCCTGCCACAATTCCAAAGAGAGTAGAAGCTCCTGTTGCCCTAAGGCTCCGGATATGTGCTACTCTTTTTTTGGTTTCCTTATCAGTCATAGACTCTATCAGTGGTCAGTTGATAAAACATCCGTGGTATATGACCATGGGGGAGGCACCATGATTGATTTAAAAATGATTAAGAAATAGACAAAGTTACTTTGTGCATTATATCTATTGCTTTTTGTAATGTGGGTAAATCGACTGTGTATGCAATTCTAGCACTCCCTTTACCTAGAGCTCCAAAAGAATCTCCAGGAACAACTATTACACCATTGCTAATGACGTTATCCACCCAGTTATGCGGGACAGATGGGAAAGTGTAAAATGCCCCTTTTGGGATAGGGACATCTAGTCCCATATCAATTAAACCATCTACAAGAACGCCTCGTCTTTTTTTGAAAATTTTAACCATTTCAAAAAGTGAGTCCTGAGGGCCAGAAAGTGCAGCTTGTGCAGCGTGTTGAGATACTGCGCTAGCGCAAGCTTGTGCATATTGATGTACGTGAAGCATTTTTTCTATTCTTTGGTGAGACGCAGCCACCCACCCAATTCTCCACCCAGTCATAGAATAAGATTTAGAACAAGTGTTAACAATAACTACATTATCAGATTTTGAAAATTCCATCGGGGACCTATGTTCACCTTCAAATATGAAATGTTCATAGACTTCGTCTGAAATGCATAAAATATCATAGTCATCTGCGATTCTTGCGAATGCTTTCATATCAGATTTTGATTGGACACCCCCAGTAGGATTTCCTGGAGAATTGACTATGAAAGCCACCACATCTTCTGAAATGGCGTTTTCAATAGAAGTAGGGTCCATTGTGAGGTCTTTTCTCAGCCCAATAGGTACTGGAATGCCACCGGATATGTGAGTAAGAGCAGAATATGAAACAAACCCAGGATCAGGGATTAATACTTTATCTCCAGGATTAACATGAGCTTCAATTGCCAAATGTAATGCTTCGCTGCCTCCTGCGGTTGCTATTATGTTTTCAGGAGGAATAGTTAGAGAATTGTCACGAGAGTGTTTATTAGATATTGCAATTCTCAAATCCAAGATTCCCTTGTTTGGGGTATAATTATCAGATTTTCCATCTTGTATCGCCTGTATAGCTGCGTCTTTTATATAAGACGGTGTTGGAAAATTGGGTTGTCCGATTCCTAGATTTATTGCACCAGGAGCAGCTAAATCAAATGCTTTTCGGATACCACTGATAGATATAGAGTCCAGACGCGTCGCAAAATTCACCATAATACATAATATTCACCGGGTAAAAATAAATCTTGAGATACCAGGAAATTGAATTAAAAAATACATATAGCAACATAAGATATATAAAAATATACATAAAAAAGAAAAAAATAGAATACTACGCTGTGTCTGACGAGGTTTTTTCAATGACAACTAAAGTATTAGAACAGGTAGAACAAGTCCATTTTGTTTTTAGACCTAATTGGACCCACATAGATGCAGTTCTAGAGAAATTTTGATGCTTCTTGCAAAATGAACAATAATATTCGTTTTTAAGAGGCATTTGAATATAATATAGAGGGAGATTAATTTAAAGTTATGATGTCCATGGGAAAATACCAAATTAAAATAAGTTTGGATCGAGTATAGTAGAGAGGTTACGAGAAGCCCAATTGACGCAAGAGTATACAATACACATGGGGACTGTTGCAAAAGTAAATTTTTAATTGGGCCTCACTGAAAAGAATGAATAACATTAGCTATGTCCAGATTATATGCTGTTTTTATATAGTTTATAAACTGTATGATGATATATAGAAAAAAAAGATTGAAATTAAATCAAGAAAATACATTAAGGAGGAGAATAAAATTGATAAAACAATGCGCATGTGCGCGAAAAGATAGGTTAGAAAAAAAAGATGAAAATATATACAAAACGTGGTGATTCTGGAAAAACTGATTTGGCAAGTGGAGAAAGGATGAATAAAGATGATACCAGAATTGAAGCATATGGGACTATAGACGAACTAAATTCAATAATTGGACTGATTGGCCCGACAAAATATGAAGATATAGATAAAAAACTTAACCAAGTTCAGAATCACTTGCATATAATACAAGCTCAACTTTCAAGAACAGATGGCAAGGGAGTCAGAATAGAATCAGAACAGATCCTGATGATGGAGGAGTGGATTGATGAATATGAAGACGAACTGGAACCGCTTATCAAATTTATCTTGCCAGGAGGAAGTGAAATTGGAGCTAAGTTACATAATTCAAGGACAGTATGTAGAAGAGCAGAACGCCGAGTGGTGACTTTATTGATAGAAAAAAATGAAGTTGGGCTATGCATAGAATATCTTAATAGATTATCAGATGCCATGTTCATATTTGCACGAGTGGTGAATAAACGCGAGGGTATTGAAGAAGAAAGTCCAATCTATAAGTAACTAAGGTAGTGCAGGAACATCCAACAAAGTTTAAGATAGATGAAATGATAATATATTCTCTGGGTCGGTGGTCTAGTCTGGTTATGACATCGCATTCACATTGCGGGGATCGCCAGTTCAAATCTGGCCCGACCCATAATTGAATTCTATTTTCGATATAAACAGAGAATATAATAAAATTATTCTTTGTATTCTGGAGCGTTTTCGAATTGTTCTAGGTCATTGAATCCAAGACCTAGATGGTTGTATATTCTAGCATTGCAACAGAGAAGTCTTACTGGACGGTCTTCGCTGGAGTTGAAATGTTGGTGTGCAGTGTTAGTTGGAATGAAAATAACATCGTTTGTTTCCCACAAGAATTTTTGAGGTTCTGCTGGCCACTCCCATTCCACGGTGTTTCGCATGACAGCGGTTGGATCCCAGTGAAGATCGTACCCTTCCCCATCTAGAACGAAAACTAATTCTTCACTCATGTGACGGTGTTTTCCAGACCTACCCCCAGGAGGTATTACCTGTATGTATAGATCTGTGTTGACAGCACCTGTTTCACCTAACGTCCGTTCCATTTTTTCGTTTAGCACATGTTTTAGCTTGCCTTGTGGTGAATTTTCCCAAGGCATCTCTTCGGGTTTGATGATTTTGTGCATTCTGCCCCGAGGGCCATGTTGAGCTAGAGGATTGGCTTTAGAATCGTCAAGGAACTCTTGATAATAAGATGCTTCTGCAGTTCCAGCAGGATTTCGGTTCCACTCCTCCCTTTCATCTAGATGGATATAATCATCAGAGACTAATTCCGCAGTTCTTTTTTTGTGACGAGGTATCTGATCAAATTCGTAGTTATGAGGGTCTTCGTAATTGTTGTTATCTGTCAAAAGTTATACACCTGACCTTTGAGTTGCAGATTTGACTGCAGCTTCTTCTTTTGATAGCATGTTTCGCATTTGTGCGTATTGATCGTGATCCTCTTTAGAATATTCTTCGCGTCCAACATTCCAGTCGAATGGCGGAGTCCAAGTTGGATTTTTAGCAGCATCCCCAGGAGTATGCCTAACAGTTCCCTGATAAACAAGGTGAAGGAAGTTGTATATGGGGAGTGAGTTGTATACTAAAAGCCGACATGGTTTGTCGGGGTCCACTGAATAATGTTCGTGTACACATCCTCCATGGATGATAACTAAATCTCCAGCGTCCCAAACATATTCTTCGTTATCATGGATTTCATATCCTTTGCCTTCTAATACATACATCATAGCTTCGTTTTGATGAGCATGTTTTTTGTCATCTGCTTCTGGTGCTAGAACGCGCTCCATAAGGGACATACTTTGTGTCCTTCCTTTCCAAGGACGAACATATGACCTGCCCCAAGCTTTAGATCCTTCAAGGAGGGAATTCTCAGTCTTGGATTTCAAGGGTATTTCCGACCCTTTTACGATCCTTTTCGCAGGATCTCGTAGTGCCTCCCAAACATCTCTATTGTCGAAATGTCTAGTTGCATGTTCTTGGATGAATATCCTTCTGTTACTGTAAACTTTGTCCGCAGGGCTATCAACAGCTTGAATAGTAGATCTGGTGCCGCCATCTGAGCGCACCTCCATCAAACCCTGGTATTTTTGACGATCTGGAAGATCATGGGCATGTTTTGACATATGCGATAAACTCTATATTTAAAGAGTTCTTGTTGATATTAAAGCATTACCTGTCTAATTTCTTAGTTAGATTCTATATTGAAAAATATAGATAGAATAATATGAGAGATATAATAAACCATATGAGGAGAAATAACATACTGATTTGTGTGGATGGAAATTTTTTGACTTTTAAATAAGAAATAGAAGAAAATATAGAAAGTTTAGATATCTTAAAAATGACATACCAAGTGTGGATTAATAACTGCCCGAGTTCCCAAATGAAATTGAAATTTTTTGGGTGTCGTGGAATTTCAGGAATAGAGTTTTGAATATCAGAAATGATTTGGCCGTCATCAGTGAGTTCTATCGGGTTTTGAGCAGATGCGATCTTGGAAGTGAGTTCCGATATATGGTTTTCTAAATCTTTGATTCGAGATCTGTACTGGGAATTCTCTGATTTGAGAGATTTTACATCTAATTTTTTAGGCGGCCCTTTAACAGAAAGTAATTGATCAATTAATTCACTTTGTCCGGATGTAAAATCTGGACGGATTATATTTCGCGAAAGAGGAGTTGCACCGTCATCAAATGTTTCTTTTTGTTTTAATTTTATGCGTTGGATTGCATCCCAGTCGGTTGCCATAAATGCCTCTCCAGTTCCAAGAGTTTCCATTTGGTTTGCATATGTTGTGCCTAGTGTTTGTGTCACCGCTTTTTTATCAGCAGCCCACGTAAAACGATGCCAAACTGACCAATTACATTGTGTGATGAAATCTTTATCTACTGCAGAGGGTCTTTGAGAAATTCCACAGATTCCAAGTCCACGTTTCCTGCCGCGTTTTGCTATCCTTATTAGATTTCTTGCCAATTCATCGACTCCGCCTTGTTGAGAGAGAAATTCATGAACTTCTTCAATTACTAGTAAAAATTGTTTCCTATGTTGTTTTTCCTTGTCAAATAATTGAGTGACTATTTCATTGATTATTTCTTTTTGTTTTTCTGGTTTAAGATTAGAGACATCCAAGATAATAGGAACCCCATTTACTAGAGCTATATCTGTAATTGAATCTACACGGTTCATTGTTAATTCTACGTCTGAATCGGATCCTTGACCTATGTGAATAATATCTTTGAATTTCTCTTTCAGTCCATTATACTCCCCATCAGTGTCGATTACCATAAGAGGGCATTTATTCTTGAGAAGTTCCTCTATGATTACACTCGCAGTGTTTGACTTTCCAGAACCAGATTTTCCAGTTATAAACCCACGACCTGTAAGAATGGAGTGTATTGGCAAGGTTACGCCATCATCAGTTATAGTGATAAATTTTTTTGATGAGGGCATTGAAACGTAAACTTTTCGGGCGCCATATATATAATCTTCGCTCTATGAGATATAAACAGGTGAAATTATGAAAAGCCCATTGCCAATGAAAAAAAGAAGTTTTAGAAAGAATGTGACGCGTTTGAATGAGACTTCAAAAAGGATCATGGGAACTAAATTGGTCAAAAAAGGATTGGGAATTTCCACATCCACATTGATATTTGTATCTTGTTTTATTGGATTGATTGGGTTGGTCAATGGGGATATACTGGGCAGTGGTGAACGATTAGGGTTTTACATATTTATTGGTTCTATCGTTTTCATAGCTACGATATATAAATTAGAAAAAAAGAAAAACAAAGCGTCAGAAATTATGAATGTGGCGATAGCGATAACCGTTTTAAGTTTTGTTATCGTCTCGCTATCTAGTGAAGGAATAAATAGAGTGACTCAAGGAGCAGGATATGAAATGAAAGAATATTTGTATTTGGTTGCAGGGGGACTTGCATGCACAGGGATTGGTTATTGGATTGTTAGAAATTGGAGATACTTTAAGTAAAACAATATTATAATTTCTTACCAATTAGATCCAATTAGTTTTCTTGCTTTTAGATACTCTGAATGAGTTTCCCACACAGTTGAAGTTGAAATATGTTCCACTTCATATGGAGATCCACAGACATGGCAACGATAATTTTTTAGTGGGTGAGTTACTGTTTTTGATGCACGGTGACGAGTTGCACTCCAGTAGCAATCTAAATTTTTACATTTTAAGTTAAACCTAGCGGGAGAGAATTCTTCGCAATGAATTGGCGCATCTAATTCTATAGCTTTATTTTTGAAACGGATGCCATGAGATGTCACCCCAAATGATTGATACTCCCATACATGGATTAATTCGTGTCTGACTACGCCTTGGAATTTTTCCCAGCCATATTTGTTAAATGCAGCCCATGTTAATGAAATTGTAATTGTTGGTTTTCCAGAGATAAATTTGCAACATGCTGCTCTTTTTGTTGCTCTTGTGGAGATGACCCAGTTGATTGTAGAAAAGTCTATAGGAAGATTGATTGTTGTAGAATAATGCGTGGCATATTCTATTAATTCTATGGGTGTTTTTGGAGATGACGCCCCATAAGAATCAATAAGCTGAGATTTTTGAAGCATTTCTAATTATATACTGAATGAATGCATCGTTTGGTAATGTAATTGACGGATACTTAGGTTGAAAATCAAAAGTATGTTATTTAAAATAAATTAAAGACATAAATATTATTACCATGAAATGCTAAGCTTGATTATGTTCAGAATTGGAGCACATGTTTCGATGTCGGGTGGTTTTGAAAAAGCGGTTGAGAGAGAAGTAGAAATAAAGGGAAATTGTGGCCAGCTTTTTGTAGGATCCCCAAGAGGGTGGAAAGTTGGAGAGGTTAATGAAAAAAGTGCAGAATTGTTTAAAGAATCTTGTTCAAAAAATGATGTAGGTCCATGGATAGTTCATGGAACATATTTAATAAATTTGGCGACTCCAAAAGAAGAATTGGCTGAGAAATCTGTTGTTACTGTTCAGAGTGAACTGGATGCCTCCGCTGAATTGGGAATACCTTATTACACATTTCACCCAGGGGCCCATACAGGAGAGGGGATAGAAAAAGGATTAAAAAATATTGCTATGAGAATTTCTCAATTGGAAATACCAAAATCAGTTACATTGCTTCTAGAAAATACAGCTGGTAAAGGGACTACATTGGGAAAGAAATTTGTAGAATTGCAGACCATGGTAGAAGAGTCAACATATAGTTATAATGACATAGGTGTGTGTCTCGACACGTGTCACTTATTTTCTGCAGGATATAGTTTTGAAAATGAAATGGAAATAAATGAGATGGTAGAAGAGATAGAAGACACAATTGGTATTGAGAATGTACGTTATTTGCACCTTAATGATTCCAAGCACCCATTTGGTTCTGAAAAAGATGAACATGAACACATAGGGGATGGTGAAATAGGAGAGGAACCTTTTAGATCCTTAATTAATCACGAATTGTTTAGAGAAATTCCAATGGTTTTGGAAACACCGATAGATGATGAAAAAGATCATTCGTGGGATATTCAAAAGATAAGAGATTTAAGAATATCAGTTTGAAACTGGGAACTGAGACTACTCGATGGGTTTGAAGTCCAGATTTACATAAGTATACCAGATAGAAATTATTTAGGGAGTATGGAGTATGCAAAGGTCAAGTTTAATACAACTGATCGGGATATGATAAACTAAGGTATGCATTCATGGGAAGTTGTATGTGTGGTCAAGAAAGAAGATAGCGAGCACAAGGACTGCAGATCGATAGAGGGAATTGGTTTTAGAGTGGCGAACAAAATTCAGAAAAGGAATATTGATCAAGTATATAGCATGATGGAATCTGGATTGGCAAGTTATTATATAATGGTGGATGATGAAAAATTAGCTTTTAAATCTGTAAGCGTAGATGGCATAAAATATGTTCGTACGCTAGATACAGATGACGAAAACGATGATCTAATGAAACTTAAAAACTGCGAATAGATGATAAATTATAAGATATTCTAATCTGTTTTTAAAGTAAGCTTTTGACATGTTTTGTCACATCGTTTGGTGTTTGTCCAACGAGTACTCCAGCCGATTCAAGTGCCTTTATTTTAGATTGTGCAGTACCAGTACCAGTACCAGAAACTATGGCCCCTGCGTGCCCCATTCGTTTCCCAACTGGAGCAGTTCTTCCTGCAATAAATCCAACAACTGGAGTATCCATATTCTCTTTTATAAAATTGGCAGCTTGTTCTTCATCTTCTCCGCCTATTTCACCGCACATTACAACTACTTTGGTGTCCGGATCTGCTTCAAATAATTCTAGACAATCGATGAAATTTGTCCCAATTATTGGATCGCCGCCAATTCCAATTGCAGTTGTTTGTCCGAGATTTGAATTTGTTAAGTTAGAAACAATCTGATAGGTAAGAGTACCAGATCGGGAAACAAGACCCACAGGACCAGGGGTAAAAATATTTCCAGGTAAGATTCCTAATTTGGATTCCCCGGGAGTTATTATACCAGGACAATTTGGACCCAATAATCTAATGTGTGGTGGTATGGAAAAATTGACTTTTGCCATGTCATGAGTAGGAATTCCTTCGGTTATAGCCACAACAAGATCGAGTGATGTGTCGAATGCTTCAAATAGAGCATCTGATGCGAATGCAGGAGGGACAAATGCTACTGAAGCATTAGCATCTGTTTCTGCTAAGGCTGAATGAATGGTGTCATATATAGGAATTCCATTGAAATCTAATCCACCTTTACCCGGCACAACACCAGCGACTACATTAGTGCCGTATTCAACCATTTGATCTGTATGGAAAGCCCCTTGACTCCCAGTAATTCCTTGAACAATTACACGAGTGTCTTTGTTTATTAGTATGCTCATTTTAATTCTCCTTTTTTTGATGCCAATGATATTGCGCGTTGAACAGCAGATTCGAGAGTTGATTCGACAACAAGATGGGCTGTGTTGAGTATTTTCATTCCTTCTTTCGCATTTGTCCCATCAAGACGGACTACAATGGGTTTTGGAAGGATATCGAAATTTTCAAGTGCATCGTTTATTCCTTGTGCGACCTCGTCTCCGCGAGTGATACCCCCAAAGATATTGAAAAGTATTGAATCTACGCTCTCATCGTTGAATAAAATATCAAGGGCATTTTCGACCCTATCCGACTTTGCCCCGCCACCTATGTCAAGAAAATTGGCTGGTTTGCCGCCATAATGATCGACTAAATCTAATGTGGTCATCACTAACCCTGCCCCATTTCCAATAACTCCAATATTACCATCTAAACGGACATAGTTGAACCCATATAAATCTGCTTTTGCTTCTAACGTGCTATTGTTTCTTGTATCTTTTAAATCGGCTAAGTGTTTTTGTCGAAAGAGAGCATCATCTTCTATGTTGAGAACTGCATCTGCTGCGAAAACATCTCCATTTTTGGTGACCATTAGAGGATTTATTTCAGCTTCAGTTGCGTCAGAAGATTCCCAAATATTATAGAGAGATAAAAGTACATTGCTGACTTTACGGGTTAATTTTGAAGAGATTCCAGCAGAATTTACTGCATTTATTGCTTGGAAATTATGTAGTCCTAAAAGAGGATTTACATAAGTTTTAGATATTGCTTCAGGAGTGGATGATGCCACTTGTTCTATGTCTATTCCGCCTTTGGAAGATACCATGACCACAGGCATTCCAGATCCTCTATCGAGAGTGACTCCAAGATATATTTCATCTGTGAAATCGACAGCAGATTCTACTAAAACCTCGTTCACTGTATAGCCTTTAAGATCCATTCCTATGATACGTTCTGCTTCAGATTGTGCTTCATCAGAATTGTTAACTATAGATATTCCCCCGGCCTTTCCTCTACCTCCAACATGTACTTGGGCTTTTAATACTGCGGGGTAGCCTATATCTGCGAGAGAGTCTAAAACTTCTTTTGTTGAAGTTGCTATAGAAGATGACGGGGTTGGTATTCCGGCATCCGCGAAAATTGATTTTGCTTGGTATTCGTGCAAACGCATGTGGTATAACGTGAAACTCTTTGAGATATAAAGGACATGATGTATGCCCATTTATCCTTGGTGAGATATTATGTTATTTATGAAGAGAGTGTGCTTCTATGAATATGGAGGTCCAGATGTTTTGCGAATAGAAAATATAGAAAAACCTGAAATTAAAAAAGAAGGCATTAAAATTGATGTAAAAGCAATTGGAGTTAACCCAGTTGACACGTATTTTAGAGAAGGGATATACAAACCACCTATGCTTCCGTGGACCCCAGGTTCAGATTTTTCGGGGGTGGTGGTTGAGGTAGGATCTAGTAGTAGTGATTTGAATATAGGAGACAGAGTATTTGGCACGGGGATGGGCCGAGATCTAGATGGAACATATGCTGAAACTATTGTAGCCCCGCGAAAAAATATGGCATTGCTACCGGATGAAGTCGAATTTGAAGAGGGTGCTGCGATTGCATTGGTTGGAGTTACTGCATGGCGTGCTTTGATTGATCACGGCAGAATTAAAAGTGGAGAGAAATGCCTGATACATGGTGGAAATGGAGGAGTTGGGCATGTTGCAATTCAGATTGCCAAAGATAGAGATGCAGAGATTATTACGACAGCTAGACCAAAATACCACAAAAGTTTAAAAGATTTAGGGGCAGATTATGTTTTTGATTATAAGGAAGAAAAACTTGCAGATTTGATTGAGCAAAAAGGCACTCAAGATGTTATTATAGACCACATGTGTGACGAATATATGGAGATAGATATAAGGGTTGCAGGGCAGGGAGCACGAATAGTTGGGATAGGGCAAGAAAATTCAGATGTCACGATCCCATCATTCTCAGTTGCGAGATCAAAAGAAATAACACTGCATATGATTAGCATGTTCAATACCCCGAAAATTTGTTCTGTTTTGGAACAATTAGCTATGATGATGTCAGACGGATTGTTAAAAGCGGTTGTGGAAGACAGATATTCTTTGGATGAAGTTAAAAGTGCCCAAAAAGCTATATACAGCGAGAGTAGGCTTGGAAAAATTATTATCACACCATGAAAATATGGAAAATTTCATTAATATTTTTTTTGTTAAATATCACTGATTATTAATATGCATAATGTCTTATATTTGTGAAAATAATTGAAAGTAAGTATAGTTTCGAGGTATATAATTAGATGGTATCCAGTGATCAAATTATTAAAAGTCAGGACATCCAAAAAAAGACTGGAAAAACTTTTTATTTTGCCACGTTATTGCTGCCTAAAAGAGTAAGATACGCAACCCATATTTTATATGCGTTTTTTAGAATCGCGGACGAAGTTGTAGATATTTCAGAATATAAGAGTTCTCGTATGAAACTTGAAGAGCTCAATAGTATACAAGATATTTCACTAGGGATTTCATTTTCAGATGAACCATGCCTGAAAGCTTTTGAAGAGCTTCGTAGAAAATATGAAATTCCGAATTTAGAGATAGTAGCATTTTTAGATTCAATGCGAAGTGACATTCATACGAATCGATACGACACATTTGAAGAAGTTGATCAATATATGAGAGGTTCTGCTGTTACAGTGGCAAAAATGATGGTTGCCATCATGAAAAGGAATGGTATTGAGGAGATCGAAGAGTCTTCTGCTGCAATGGGAAATGCATTTCAATTAACTAATTTTCT
>CAWVSO010000014.1:0-14171 GCA_963932585.1 uncultured euryarchaeote | reverse complement strand
AACAATAACTATATCTGGTGCTTCTCGGGCCTCTATGGCTTCTTCTATCCTTTTTTTCTGGTCAGATTTCCATTTCTTTTCTATAGTAATCGTATTAAATACTTCCACATTTAGTGTGTGGCTGGTTCCTATTTCATCTTCATACGGACACCAAATAATTTCTCCTGAAACCCTAATGCGATTTGAAAATCTATGAAACTCTGTCATTTCATTTTTAATAGTGACTTTCATATGTTCTCTCTGGCCACTTGTATCTCTAGATATGCCTTCTTTTCTTCTAATACGTCGATCAGTTTCACCCATGATGATATCGCCTGGGTCTATAACAAATTGTAAATGCCAAAGATCATCTACACTTTCTGGAACCAATGTAATTTTTTCTGAATCTCCCCCTAAATTAATTCGGGTTTGAATCCGCATACTTCATGTATACTGGCCAGATGCATAAATTCCTCACTATTTCCATAACAATCAATTAAATCAGATATTTTTTAGTCGATTAAATAGATATTCAAGGAATTATAACTTGTCTTACTTCAGAACCATGCTCTAGTTGGTGCATTGCTTCATTTATTTCTTCCAATTTCACAGAACTAGTTATCAATTCTTTCAGTGACAGTTTCCCAGAAACAACAAGATTTGCCAACATAGGTATTGCAATGGGAAGGTTATATGATCCATTAAACGCACCTATGATTTTTTTCTCATGTTTTACTATCTCCTGGAGGTTTATGGAAACATCATTAACTGGTTTAGGGGGGGTGCCTACAAGAACCGCAGTACCCGATGTGCATAGAGAATCAACAGCCTGTTCAAACACACGTGGGTGGCCTACCATATCAAAAGTATAATCTGCACCCCCTCCAGTTATCTCTTTTATTCGCTCAACTGGATCTTCTTCCAACGAGTTAATCGTTTGAGTCGCACCCAATTTTCGAGCTATATCAAATTTACTTGGAACAACATCAATTACAATTATCTCGGTTGCACCTCTGAGAACTGCTCCTTGAACTCCACTAAGTCCAACTCCACCAGCACCAAATATGGCCACTGAAGATCCTGGTTCTACATCCGCAGCATTGACAACTGCACCAACGCCTGTAAATATCCCACATCCCAACAACGTAGCCTGTTCTAACGGTATACTTTTATTAACTTTTATCGCGACTTCTTGAGTCACAACTGTATATTCTGTAAATGAAGACACACCATGATAGTGATAGTATTTCTCCCCCCCTTTTCCTGTAAACCTGGTCTCACCGGTTCTCAAAGTTCCTTTGGAACTTCTCCTACTTATGCATAAATTTGATTTACCTTCTCTACATCTTATACATTTGCCGCAGGCTATTCTTCCAAGAACCACATGGTCTCCAACATCGACTGCTGTTACTTTTTCACCAATGTCAACAACGATCCCTGCTCCTTCATGACCTAATACTACTGGCTTGGGCTCTTTACTATCTCCTACTACGCATGCAATATCAGTATGGCATAAACTCGCAGCTTCTATTCTTACAAGAACTTCCTCACCTATTGGCTTCTTGACATCAATTATTTCTATTTTTACGGGCAAATCTCCCCTAAAATCGTGATTTTCACTTGTTTGTTTTAATATAGCAGCTTTAGATTCCATGATAGCATTGAGCATGTATCACACAAAAGAGTTTTGAGACTTGTTGTCTGTGGTTTCACTCGACAATATTTTCTTTTTGTGCTGTCAAACAGAACTATGACTCAGATAGAAAGTTCAGAAAAAACTGATTTTTTCATGTATTTTAATGGAGAATATGTACTTTCATCTCAACCAATATTCACCATATCTGAAACTGCTCACATGTGGGGATATGCGGTAAGCGACACGATCAGAACGTTCAATAAAAAACCCCATCTAGCATCTGATCATATTTCCCGTTTACTTGATTCCTGTTCAGCCGCACAAATAGATGTAAAATTTTCACACGATGACATATACAAAATCTTACTAAATATAGTGAAGAAAAATTCTCCCATCGCAAAAGAAGATGAAGATTTTTTGATTGTCATATATGTTATTGGAAACTGGAATCTTTACCCATCTCCATCCGAATCATATTCTACTTCTAGTTTGATTGTTCATTGCTCTTCAATAGATTTCAAAAATCAATCAAAGTTATTCTCTGAAGGACAAAAGGTTAGAATTTCAAATATTCAACAAATACCTTCAAATTCCATTTCTCCAAACATTAAACATAGGTCTCGAATGCATTTTGTACTTGCAGACAAAGAAGTCAAATCCATTGAAGAAGACACTTTGCCATTACTTCTAGACCATGGTGGAAACATAACCGAAACCATACATGCCAATTTTTTCATGGTAAAAAACAATATACTTCAAACACCAACTGATAAAAACATACTCTCGGGAATAACTAGACGCGAACTCATATTTTTAGCAAAGCATCTAGACCTACAACTCCAAGAGAAAAATCTCACGCCTAGGGATGTTTTAGCAGCAGACGAGGCATTTTTTACATCCTCTTCTAGAATAATAACGCCAATTTCTCACATAAATGGGATTCAAATTGGAACTTCAATTCCTGGTCCTATGGCAAAAAATCTACTCGAAGAATATAGCAAAATTGTTGGGATAGATATCTCGAATCAATTTTTGAAACAACATCATTCAGCGCATAATTAATTTACCTATTTCAACTACCTGTTAGCAATACTACTCCTAAAACAATCAGGGCAGTGCCTAAAATAAATATTTTTGTGATTTTCTCTACTTTTCCTAACAGTAACACTGCTATCATAGCAGTGAATAACGGCGCAGTTCCAAGAATCGGATCTGCTATTGAAACTGGCCCAATCAATAGCGCTTGAAAAAGTGCAGACAAGGCAAAAAAGACAAATATTCCGCTAAATAAAAAGTTCTGATAGCTTTTTGAGTTGCCCTTGTGTAATTCTTTACCTTTCCCTATCGCTATCCCATAAATTCCAACCCCTACTAACGCAGCTATATCATTGATAGCCAAAGCTTGGATTGCACTAATCGGTTCTATTATGAATCCAAATCTCCTAATTACATTTCCCAGTGCAAAAAGTAGCGCAGCAGTCAAAGGAAATAATAGGTCACTTTTCTTCCACCCAGACACATTTCCACTTTTAGATCTAGTTATGAGGATAACTCCTATCACTATTGATATCACTCCTATAACCCCTCCTATAGTTATTCTCTCACCAAGGAAAATAACTGCTAGAACAACGACAAAAAGCGGACGTGCATTTGTTATCGCAGTACAAACACTAGCTCCCATTCTATCCACGCCATTGTAAAACAACAATGAACCAAAAGCTGCAGCTATCAGTCCCGATATTCCAAAAATTAATATTGAATAAATAGACAATTCACTAACCATTGGTTTCCCATTCGAAAAAATAAACAAGGCCATCCATGCCAGAAATGTTCTAACTACCAAAGTTTGAAATGTATTCTGAAGCCAATTACCTCCGCTTTCCAAACCCCTTTTAGCAAATATAGGGTCTATCCCTCTACAAACAGCGCACGTTATCGCCAACATATAAAATTCAATTGGCAAAACTAACATCTAATTCTAACTATATCTAGTCTTAGCATATGGTTTCCGGTACTATCTGACCATTCTACTGCCGCCTGGTGGTAGAATATGCGATATTTCATCTGTGCCTGTAATCTGTCTCACAAATTTTTTATCGTAAAAACTATCGCAGAACTGACGATACAATTTTTTAGCTATATCCTCTCTAGAAAAATCTCCTGGTTCTATTGCTATCGAAACAACTGAATTCTTTGTTACTGCTTCACATGGGCCTCCTATGACTCTCGTTTCAGGTGTACAAGCAATTCCCACTGCAAAATCTACTTCTGTGTTCTTAAAATACGTTCGTTCCCCCCGAACGACAAACGATCCCTTGCTTAGATATTCTCCACTCTCTGGAGTTTTGCTTATCTGATCTTTAGAAATCATATATACATCATCTACAAAACGCCCTTCTTTCCACGTGGAAGAACAAGAAACCGCAAATTTTGCAGCCTCAATTAAACTCCTTTCTGGTATATCCATTTCTATAGGGGATTCTCCAGGATCGACCGATTTTAATATCGTAATTGGTGCACCAGGAGTTTGTGCATGAAATATTTTATCCCCCTTAGACATATATTTTTTCACCAATTCTTCATTTTGGTCCGCATTGTGTCCTCCTATGACCAAAAACCCATCAGAAGTCCTGAACCATCTAAAACGATCAAACCAATATTTCGATTTTTTAATTGGAATTGAACTCCTGGCAAGCCAATCCCCTGATAAAACTTTTTCTAAATTTTTCTTGGTATTATTTATATTTCCAATCTCTTTTTTAGTAGCCTTAATAGCTTTTTCAGCCCCTTCATGTTTACTATCAATTTTTTTAGCCAGATCATATGCCATACTAGCATTCTGTTCAACATTTCGTTTAGGATCCAACGTTATTTCTGACCCCTCTATGGATATTTTTACTGTTTTTTCTTTCTCATTAACTTTTAATATTCTAATTTTTTCTAATTCTCTTGAATTAATATTTGCCTTGATTTTTTCTAGCCTTTCTCCATTTTCTATTGCAAAACAAAACTCTTCGATTAAATTTTCCACGGCATTGTAATTCAAATAAATCTTATCTACGCTTTCTCTAATTCTCTTAGATTTTTCTGCAAATTCTCCCATGGCATTTTTCTGGGATGTAAGAATTCTTTTATATTTATTTGATTTATCCGTTTTCACCTTTTCTTTTATATCTATATCATAATCTCCTCTATTCAAGTCACCAAAATAACTATCCATTGCAGCATTGAACGAATTGAAACTCTCACATTC
The DNA here is from genome assembly GCA_963932585.1 of uncultured euryarchaeote. Classification (GTDB taxonomy): domain Archaea; phylum Halobacteriota; class Halobacteria; order Halobacteriales; family Hikarchaeaceae; genus Hikarchaeum. Next base: position 9,303 of record CAWVSO010000014.1, on the reverse strand, counting down.
TAAATTTTCATATATGGCCAAATCAAACGGAGAAACATCAATCTTATTTCCCTCTTCTAGATAAACTTTTGATTGAATATTTCCAATTTTAATCTTACTAGAAATATTTTGAATTTCTTCATAAATACTGTCATAATCTGTAGATTTAGCAAGAGAAATTTTGCATCCTTTTTCCACCGAGGCACGAAGACAAAGTTCCTCTGCATAAACCCCGCCAAAGTTCATCTGAGTCGCAAGAGTTCTCACCAAATCTGTTTCTGATCCCAACATTATTTCATGAAACCTGTTAAAATCAGTTTCAAAAGGATTCAATCTCGTAGGTGGGAATTCATAAGCCATTCCAGCAGCCACTGTTCTTGAGCTAAGTCTCACCGTTCTTAGGCATCTTATGATCTTATTTCCATCTCCCAAAACTGATAAGTTTCCTTCTCCAAATAATTCTAAAATAATTATTATATCATCTCCACTGTAACTTTCAAAATTAATCTTTAGTATCCTGTCAAATCCATGTTGTTCGATAGAATTCAGACGGCATCCTTTCAGTTTACTTCTAAGCATCATAGCAAACTCAAGTGCTCTATCTGGTGCAGGAGGTACATTTTCTACCGTTGAAAAATGAATTTTTTTTGTATTTCCTACGCCCATAAGCAAATCTTCCCTTCCTGTCCCTGGGCGTCTCATTCTTAATCGAATCAATTCTTTATCATGGCAATATGCTTTGTCAAAAATAGCTCCACTGTACTCTTTAAATTCTTTCACGAGGGTCAGAATGTCAACACTTGAAACCTCTCGTTTTGGATCCATATATTCTTATCAGCTACTATTGCACAAATCCCTATCGTTGTTTCATCTATTCCACGCTAAAATTTGTAATCTATATTCAAACTAACCATTTAGAGACATATGGGCCGTCTTGATAGTATCCTAATTTTTCTCTATAATATTCTCTCGCCCCAATACCTGCTAGAACTACAATTTTTTCATAACCCGAATCAACAATTATATTTTCGGCCTTTTCCATTAAAGCTTTTCCATATCCTTGATGTTGAAACCCATTTTCCCATTCTCCCAATCCAATTTCTTCTCCTCTTTTTGATATTCCTATTTCATTTCCATACACTTTGAGTTCACGTACTATGCCTGCATTTTCCATTTCAGTTCGAATAGCTTTTTTTGGAAATCTTAAACGACAAAAACCAACTAAAATATCCTGATCAAAATCTTCTATACTAATAAAATGCTCAATACCATTCGAAGCTTCATATTCTAACACATCTAATTCAAGCTTTTTTGGTGTTTTTTTAACCAATCCAACTTCTCTACATCTAATGCATTTGCATGATTTCCCCATCTCTTCCAAATGATGACGTGCCAATTGTCTAAGATTGGATTTCCAAACACCACCTTCTATTAAATTAGCAGGAATATCTCGCTGAACTCTTTGCAATCTCATATATCTAGGTATTTCTGATTTAATTTCTGCAACAAGAACGGCAGCTAAGTCATTATCTAGCGGCTCATACTCTTTCCTTTTCCACATATCATATACCCGTGTCCCCTTGACCACCAACGTAGGGTATATCTTTAAATAATCAGGTTTCCAAACCGGATCTGAAAATATTCGGCGAAAATCTTCTAAGTTCATATCATAAGACATCCCTGGCTGCCCCGGCATCATATGGAATCCAATTTTAAAACCCGAGTCTCTCAATCTCTGATTTGCTTCTACACTTTCTATCGTACCATGGCCTCTATGCATCTCATGGTTAATATGTTCAAATGTAGTCTGAACTCCTAGCTCTACTTTTGTACCGCCCAATCTCAACATGCGATCAATCTGAGGCGGATCGCACCAATCAGGCTTGGTCTCAAATGTCATCGCAATACATCTAACATCTGCAGTCTCATTCACTGAAATAATATCTTCCAAGTATCTGAAAGAAGGATTTTTCTGCACAAATTTCCTCCCCGATGATAAATCTGGACCAGCAGATAAATCATATTCATTCATAGCTTCTAGAGCTCTCCGAACGAACCATTCTTGGTAATCTGCGGATCTAGCTGTCATAGTTCCCCCCATCAAAATTAATTCAGCCTTATCAACAGGATGACCAATTTCACGAAACTGTTCCAATCTTAAAACAACTTGGCCATATGGATCATAATCTGTCTGTTTCCCTCTGGCAGCAGCAGGCTCAAAACCTGTATAACTTTGGGGGGAATCGAATTCAGATGCTGGTCCACCTGGACAAAATAAACATTTACCATGAGGGCACATATGTGGGGATGTCATTATGGCAACTGGAGTTACTCCAGATGCAGTTCTAACTGGTTTCCTCCGCAAAACTTGTTCCAACTCTCCACGTTTACCCATCGGAGAACGATCTAAAATTTCAGTATTTTTAGGAACTTTTGAAGTAGAATACAATGCACAAACTTCCAACTTCGCTGCTTCAACTCCTTCCGCTTCAAGTTTCCCATCTAGAATGCGATTTATTATTTCCTCACAAGTCTTAGAAAAAGCCTCTTCTTCTGTCACTTGTGTACTCATATAATAATTGTATGGCGATAGTGCATTAATATAGTCTTCATTAATGTAATTGCTTGGAAATAGCTTCTATCACCGTTTCAATCATTTCATCCCTGTCTCCTGGAACAAACACAATTTTTCCAAGTCCAATTTTTCCACCATTAACTCCTCTTTTCTCTATCACAGAAGAATTAATGTCATTTTTTAAAGATTCCATATCGATCAGTCCATTTGATTCCACATAAATGCTAGTGATGTCATTACCAATCAATACTTCAATTTCTCCTCTCTCAATTATTCCAGACATGAGCAGTTTTATTGGCGGAAATTGATATCTATGAGTGAATTTTTCTATATCTAACATTCCAATTTCTCTCCCATTAATGATCAACTGCTCTATGTGATAACTAACTGTTTGAATTTCACTCTCTACACTTTTGCGGAAGTAAGAACTAGATTGTTCTATCAACTGTTCATTGCCAACAAAAAGTATGTCCAAAATCAATTCACGTTTACTGTTATACCTTTGGTAAAATGCTTCTAGGGCTATTGCCTCACGAATTTTACTCATTTTATCATCGTCGTACCCTAATTTAGAAGCAATTTCTATATATTCGACTGGGGGGTTTTTCCAATAACTTATTGCTGGAAGTGGTAAAATTTCTTGTTTACTTTCTGGGTTAACCAACACCGCAACCTCTGCACTCAAATCTGTAAAATTATTGTGATCCTTATCTTCAGTTCCAATAATGACATCTGGGCAATCACATTCGCTCACATTTCCATTTCCGCCAATTGAAATGATCTTCGCACCATAAATCCCCAATAACCTCATTTCTTCACAAGATTCTATATCTTCAATTCTAGATATTATGACGTACAATGGGATTGGGTCATTGTAACGCTCTTTAGATTCCAACATCCAGGTAGTATCTGAAATTGCAGCCCCCATGTCATAATCCTCTGTCAAATAAGGACGTCGATTAACATATCTATAAGCGATATGACTCCCTTCGTTTTCACGTTCAATGAGGCCTATGATCGCATGCTCTAAAGATGCACCAGCTATGTAACCATCTACGGTAGCAGGATGTCTAATTACCACGGGTCTAGATTCAAAAACTGCAGCCCTAATCTCTAACGACGCGGTTTCTAAACTATCAGAATCTATTAACCCTTTTACTATGGGATCTATTTCTCCAGTCTTTGCCCTTTCATACAACGCTGAAGATATCTTATCTATTATCTTTTCACTTTCACTTCCCTCAAGCTTTGAAATAATTTTAGATTCTACTTGAACATCTCCTCGTCGAAGTTCAACCTCACCTTTCACACGCACTATGTCTCCAATATCTATTTCAGGATAGGTCCTTTTACCCGCTGTTTCAAAAGCTGAAATCATAACTCTTCCCGATTCATCTTGCAGTTCAAACAAAGTCGGCCCAGTAGTTTGTCTAATATCTATAACCTTTCCTTCAATCATCGCTAATCGGCCCAATTCTTTATTTAATAATGCAATCGAAACACTCAATGGCGGCGATGTATCTCTTTCATCACTTATGGTATTTGATATCTTCTCCCCGATATCAATTTCTGGAATATCTAATTTTGATTCAACACCGTCTAAACCTTCAATCAACGATCCTCTAAAATCTGAACTATTTTCGCGAATAGACCATCCTAAATCTATCTTTCCATCAGATTGTTTTGATTTTACTTTTACATAAACTATATCTCCAATATTCCAATCTAAACTTTCTATCCTCTGTTTCAATTCATTTTTATGCAACAAACCAGTTACTCTTGAGTTCAATTTTACAAATATTCCAAATTCTGTTTTTCCATCAACAACCCCTTGGTAATATCGCCCAGCAGTCACTTGATTTGAATTATTCCCTGCGAATTCAAAGAAAACATCTTCTGAATGCGTGGGGCAAATATTTCCTTCTGCAGGAACTCCACAAATAATACAATTATCCATTTTATATAATGCTATACGTGTACATGTGGATAAAACGGTTTTCAGAACAGTGCATTCTATTTTATGGGGGTATCTTCAAAGACAGTGTTTATTTTTTGAGCAAGCACGTCTGCCAAGTCATTCGAAATAGCAGCTTGAATTCGATTATTTTCCCCGTCTTCGAAAACTATCTTTATTCTATCTTTGCCAAAACGATGTGCTTCGGTTTCTTCCACGTCAAAAATTTTAACCGAGGCATATTTTTCTGTACTGCCTACATTTTTTAGCGAACCATTTTTTATCTCAACGGAAAATTTTTCTATATCTATTACTATCATAATATGTGATCTCTACCATTTAACCTGGGAATCAACAGAGAAATGCAGCACGAATATCTTTCAAACAGGACATTCCTGTTAAAAATCCCTGCGATCTATCAACTAAATTTCAAAAATCAAGGAATTAACGCTTCAATTGACAACAGTCCTCTAAACATATATCCAAAAATTATAATCGAAGGAACGGCTGTAACTAACAATGCATTTCTCATTGACACACCGTGGGCTTCTTTAATACCTATTACTAGTATCAACCATCCATAAACGGCACATATAATACGTAAAAATGGCACAGTCAAACCCATAAAAACACAAGGCGAAATGGAATAACATATAACTTTAACTGTCAAACTCATCTCATTTCTATCTTTTTTAACGAATCTCAACAAAACAGTCTGAATTGCAGCAACAATGTGCAACAGTATCGGGGTCGCAATAAATACTGTAACTCCCAATATGATGATGCTATACTCTAAACCAATCCATGCCAATCTAGATCCTTCTTCTATAGCTACTAAAACCATGACAAAAATTAAACCTTCACCCTGACCACTCTCTTCCATCATCTCCCCAAAAAAAAGATGGGGTTTTGTCATCACTTTCAACCAAGTATCTATTAGATTCAAACTAGCATCTAAAAAAGCCATGATGAAGCCCACAATTTCTTCTTTCATATAGCTCCTCCGCGCAGCACAGCTAAAAACTATTTCGTCGAACTTTATTGTATTGTCAATTTCTTAACTCGGACTCAACATTCACTGGAACGCCATGCTAGATTCTCCACTTTTTTTATCAATGTCCATAGTTTTGCCCAATCGGAGTTCTATTTCTTTATAATAATCTATCACTTTCTCGTCCACACTTGGTCCAATTTCATCCAAAGCCTTCTGGAAATATTCGCGAGTTATTCTGATATTTCCCACCGATTCAGGTATCTCTTCCACTTTCACAGAATTTATATATTCTCTACTAGCTTCTGCAGCAGCTTCTCTACATACTGCTGAAATATCTGCTCCATTGTAACCTTCAGTTTCTGAAGATAACCAGTCAAGGTCTATGCCTTCAACAATCGGTCTGTTTTCTGTGTGTATTTCAAATATTTTTTTTCGAGCAGCTTCATCAGGCATATTAATGTGTATTTGTCTATCAAATCTACCTGGTCTTAGAAGTGCAGAATCTATCATATCTGGCCTGTTTGTAGCTGCTATGACTACAACATTTTCTAGTTTTTCCAACCCATCCAATTCAGTTAACAATTGACTCACAACCCTTTCGGATACACCCGAGTCTCCTCTATTCCTACCTCTCTCACCTGCTATTGAATCTATCTCGTCAAAGAAGATAATCACGGGGGCATTCTGACGCGCTTTCATGAATATATCTCTTATACCTTTCTCAGATTCCCCAACATATTTACTCAATAACTCTGGCCCTTTGATAGAAATAAAATTAGATTCAGACTCATTTGCCACAGCCTTTGCCAATAAAGTTTTACCAGTCCCAGGCGGTCCATATAACAAAATACCAGTTGCAGAATCAATATCTAGTGCGTCAAATACTTCTGGATATTTAAGTGGCCATTGGATAGATTCTTTCAGACGTTTCTTAGTTTCTTCTAGTCCTCCAACATCCTCCCAAGTCGCATCAGGAATTTCGATAGACACTTCTCGTAGTGCTGAAGGTTCTATCCCTACCAAAGCCATTTTTAAATCCTCGTCTATCACCTGAAGATTTTCTAATATTTCTGCAGGTATTTTTTCAATCTCCAAATCCATTTGTGGGCGTACACGTCTCAAAGCACTCATGGCAGATTCTCTAACAAGCGATTCTAGATCTGATCCAACAAAGCCATGAGTTATGTCTGCATATTCTCCCAAGTCAATTCCTTCATCTAATGGCATCCCCCTAGTATGGACTTGTAAAATCTCCAATCTTCCATCTCTTCTAGGAGCATTTATCTCAATCTCTCTATCAAATCTACCACCTCTACGAAGGGCCGGATCTATGGCCTCAACCCGATTGGTAGCCGCTATAACTACAACTTGTCCTCTGTCTTCTAATCCATCCATCAAAGTAAGTAATTGTGCAACCACGCGACGTTCCACGTCACCACTTGCCTCTGATCTACGTGGGGCTATTGAATCTATTTCATCTATGAATATAATCGCTGGACCATTTTTCTCAGCATCATTAAATATCTCTCTCAGCTGTTCTTCACTCTCACCATAATATTTTGACATAATTTCTGGCCCAGAAATAACCTTAAAATAAGCGTCAATTTCATTAGCAACTGCTTGTGCTATTAATGTTTTACCAGTCCCAGGCGGGCCATGCAACAACACTCCTTTTGGAGGTTCAATCCCTAAACGTTGGAATAATTCTGGGTGCCTCATAGGGAGCTCTATCATTTCTCTAATCTGCTCAAGTTCTTCCTCTAGCCCTCCTATGTCTTCATAGGTTATATCCGGAATTTCTGATCTTTTACTATTCTTTAATGCTTCTTCTGCAACCTGTCTAGAGAATTCTATCGTAGTTTTCTCTGTTACTTCAACTACTCCTTTCGGTTCTGTAGCAGTAATTAATATAGGTATTCTCCACCCAGGTCCTAATAGTCCAAAACCTATCTGCATTTTCTGTCCTTTTGATATAGCTCTACCTTTCAAACGACTAATTATCAAATGATCAACATCTCCTGACAGCATAATATTTTTTGGCAGTGCAACTACCACCCTTTCAGCAAGTTTAACTTCTATTTTTTCAATTGAAACTTTCTCATCAATCACAACATTTGCAGCTTGTCTCAATCCTCCATCAATTCGAATAATCCTTTGATCCAAATCCTCCTTGTATCCTGGAAAAACTTTGGCTACTACTGGATTCTCCGAAGTTTCTTTCCCAGCTATAGATATGTATTCGCCTTCTTCTATACCAAGTTCTTGGAAGTCTCCCCGATCAATATATGCTAGTCCTCTTCCTGCATCTTTTTGAAATAATGGTTTTACAGTAAGTTTCATTTTTATTTTCCTTTTTATTCTTAATTCTACTTATATCTCTCATTTTTAAGTCTTGTTCTTTGGAATTTCAGCTCTATTTAAACAAACGTCTCGCATGTTTTTACGTTCGTCGATTTCAAGAATTAATCCTTCTCTAACTTGAGGTATATTTACCTTTAGTAAGTTTTAATCATATATAAATTTTACTATAAAAAAACGTTACACTCAACAACATCGAGTAACTAACACTTGTTTTGCAGTCCCCTATCTAAATTCTTCTTTTATATATTTGCAATTCAGTTTAATTTTTCTGTGGAAATTCTTTTTTTCTAACGGAATTTATGTATGTTTCAATGGCACTTATCATCTCAGACCTCACATCCCCAAATTGTTTGGCAAAAGGGGGTATTTCTCTTGATAAACCAATCACATCATCAACAACAAGGACTTGTCCTCTTGTACTTGGGCCTGCACCGATACCTATGGTTGGAATGTCCAATACATCTGTAATTTCCTCCGCTAAATTCGATGGAATATGTTCCAATACTATCGCAAAAGCTCCTGAATTTTCATGTCTCTTTGCCAAATCAATTATCACCTCTGCACTTTTCTCATCAGTGCCCTGTTGAAAATTACCTCCTAACTGTAGAATTCTTTGAGGTGTTAACCCAACATGTGCCATCACCGGTATTCCGATATCTACTAGTTTTTTTGTAATCTTAATTGTATGCGGTCCACTCTCTATTTTTACAGCATCTGCACCTCCTTTTTTTATTATTTTTCCTGCATTCATAATCGAACTAGATTCATTTATTCCAATAGAAAGAAATGGTAAATCTGTCACTACAAGCGCATTTTCCACACCTCGGACAACTGCAGATGTGTGACTAATCATTTCTTCAACTGTCACTGGCAATGTATTCTCATAACCAAGCACAGTATTACCTACACTATCTCCAACTAGAATAATGTCAATACCTGCGGCATCAGCTATAGACGCTGTAGGTTTGTCATATGCAGTCAAAACAGTAAGGGGCGGGTCTTCTCTTTTATGAAATCTAATTTCCCTAACTGTTGGCATATTCCTCTCTCAGATCGCTATCATGTTAACATGTTCGCATACTCATTTTTATTTCAAATTTAGAATCCATTTAATTTAAATTACCCAAAGATACATTATGGATGTATGCACGGAACACTGATCTCTGGAAAATCATCTGCGTCAACCCTCATTTCTGAAATAGGGAATGTACTGCATTCTCAGTTATCTTTCTCACCATACAATGGAACTTTGAATCTTACCCAACTCTATGATTTCTCACTTAACCAACCAATTATCATCAATGACATTGTAAATATTTTAGATAATTGCGATGGCATTGAATTATATCCTTGTTCTATCGGTGGAATCAAATCTGCTCTAATCCGTCCCATAGCAAAAAACTATCCTGTGTCAAAATTTGAATTTATAGCACCTGTATC